>CAZTAI010000151.1:0-4685 GCA_964611555.1 uncultured Chloroflexota bacterium
CGGACGCTCGATGAGCGCGAACGCTCCAACCGGCCACGCCCACGACGATCCGCTCGCGACGAGGGCTCGCGTCGGCCGCCCTCGCCGAGCTCTATGGAGGCGCACCGTGGATGACGCGGCGAATGCGGATGCGCGCACGCGATGGCGACTGAGGGGTGGGACCGCATGAGGCACGCGCGAAGCGCGTGCCTTGCGGGGGGTTCCTCAAGCCGAGCGGGCGCGCGCCGCGAGCCGCGTCGGGTACCACGGTGCGCCATCGCTACAGCGGCTTCGTCAGCTCCAGGCGCAGGAGGATCGCGAAGATCAGCGCGCTGAGGAGCGCGCCGACCAAGACCGGAGCGGTGGGCGAGGCGAGCGAGCCGAGGACGGACAGCCACTGGGGGTCGGACCAGTCGAGGAGGCGCCGCGGGTAGAAGTTCACGTTCAGAGGGACGGTGTCCCAGCCCGTCGGGTCGTAGAGCAGCGCGGCGGCGTTGAAGATCAGGAGCGACCAGGCTGCGCCGACCCCGAACGCGACGCGCGACCAGGTGCCTGCGAGAAGGCCCTGACTGATCCCCCAGGCCAGGGCAACGATCAGCAGCGGCGCCAGATCGTCGAGGAAGCGCGGGCCGAAGACACGGCCGCCCCACCACTCGGCGTACGAGGCATAGAGAAGGAGCAGCCCGAGCCAGGAGACGGAGAGGGTCCGAAGGCGTCCGGCCACGTGGCCGGTGCGGCGCCAGGCCAGGACGAGCGCGGCCAGACCGGCGAGCGCCCAGGGCTCGTAGATGAGCAGGCCCCGGCTCGGCGACAGCAGGATGGCGTAGATGCCAGAGAGGACCTCGGCGTCGAAGGGCTTCGGGCCGTAGCCGGACTCGAACGCCGAGCCGAACGCGAGCTGCTGGTAGACGAGAAGCGGGAGCGCGCCGATGCCGACGCCGGCGAGCAGAGCGACCGTTGGCCAGCCCGCGCCGAAACGCGGGGCGCGGGTGAATGCAGGCGCGACGAGCGCCGTGGTCTGCCGGACTACGACGCCGAAGCCGAGCGCGATGCCCGCCAGAAGCTCGCGGCGCGTCGACATCGGTCGCTCACGAAGGACGAGCCAGAGTGCGCCGGCGATCGCAAGGTGCACGGCCGGGTGCTGCCACAGCGCCTGGGTCGCCACGGTGCGAACGCTGGTCCCGAGCCAGTAGAGAAGGATGAGCGCGAGCGCCCAGCGCGCGGTGGTGAAGCGCCGGATCACAGCCCAGAGGAGGAGCGCGGCGAGGGTCTCGATGAGCGCGGCGGCGAGATGCCCGCTGCGCACCAGCAGCGTGCCGTCGGCCGCGGCGGGATCGGCGATGACGAACGGCAGCAGGATGGGGAGTGCGAGGAGCGAGATCCCCGGCGGGAAGATCGAGCAGACGTGATCGCTCGGGCCGGGCGGCCCGGGGCCGCCGAGGCTTCGCGGTGCGGTCGGCGTGCCCGTGAAGGTGGAGGTGCCGCAGGCGCGGAAGTAGTAGGTCTGGCGGGGGATCTTGGTGTAGCCCGGCCCGACCGCCTCTCCTTCGGGGATGGTGAACTCGTCGAGATCGATGTCTCCCTCGCCGATGAGCGACCACACCAGGAGCGTGTTGGGCACGACGTCGGGAGACCAGATGTCGTTCAGGTTCGCGAACGTGAGCGTGAAGAGGAGCGCGCCGCGGACGAACCAGCGCATCACTCGTCGATCGCCACGACGTAGGCGCGGACCGAGCGTGCACCGCACGCGCGGGCGGTGGTGGCGACCGCGGCGCAGGTCGACCCAGTCGTCGCAACGTCATCGATGACCGCGACGCGCAGTCCCGCGAGCGATCCGCTGCAGCCGACGAACGCGCCCTCGACGCTCTGGGCTCGCTCGGCGCGGTCGAGCTCGACCTGCGGTCGGGTGTGGCGGATCCGCCGCACCGCGGGAAGGACGGGTAGGCCGGTGGCGCGGGCGACGGCCTCCGCGAGCAGCGCTGTCTGGTCGTAGCCCCGGCTTCGGGCGCGCTCCGGATGTAGGGGCACTGGAACGAGAGCATCGCAGCGAGCGCCGTGGGCGGTGTCCCCGACCAGCAGGTCGGCCACGAGTGCGCCCAGCTCGCTCGCGAGAGCCCGCTCCTCCCGGTACTTGAAGCGATGGATGGCGTGGCGCAGCGGTCCCTCATGAGCGCCGGCGCCACGGATCTCGGTCGAGCCGCTGCGGATCGCGTGCGGCTCGAGGTCCTCGCGGCACTCCTGGCAGAGCCAGACGCCCGGCGCGTCGCAGCCGGCGCAGCGCGCGGGCACGAGCGCAGCGGTCGCCGTAGCGAGAGCGGTCCGCACCAGGCTGACGTCCACTATCCGGTTCGGATCACGTCCCCGGCTTGCGTGCCCGTCCGAGCGACCGTGCCCGCCGGCAGCTCCAGCACGTCGCGGCCACCCCGCGCCCAGGTGACGGGCGTCCACGGCCGCAGATCCTCCGCGGCATGGACGACGCGCCCGGCGCGATCGAGGAAGACCGCGTCGATGGCGAACCTCATGAAGAACATCGTGATGGAGGACGTCCGCGCGATGAGCAGGCCCTGGCCCTCGCGGAGGCCTGCCCGGCCGATCAGCCCGATGCCGCGCGAGAGGAAGGAGTCGGCACGCGTGCAGCGGGTGGCAAGGACGGTGCCTTTCGTGGTGTTCTCGACGCGGAAGGTGGAGGGCGAGGGCTCTCCGCGCGGGCGGGTCAGATGCTCCCGCAGCTCGCGAGCGCGGTGAGGACGGCCGGCCCGAGGATGACGATGAACAGCGCCGGGAAGATGCAGCCGATGGTCGGGAGCATGATCAGGATCGGGGCCTTTGCCGCACGCTCCTCCGCACGCTGGCGCCGCTCGAGGCGCATCTGCTCCGACTGGATCCGCAGGACCTTCGACATCGACACACCCAGCTGGTCGGCCTGGATCATCGCCGAGATGAAGGCCGCGAGCTCCGCCTGCTCGACCCGCTCGGTGATCCCGCGGAGCGCCTCGACCCGCGACTTCCCGACGCGCTGCTCGCCGGCGGCGCGCTTGAACTCATCGGCCAGCGCGCCCTTCATCTTCTCGGTCATCTTGATGAGGGCCGCGTCGAAGCCGAGCCCGGCCTCGACCGAGATGGTCAGGAGATCGAGTGCGTCGGGCAGCGCGTCGATGACCTCGCCGGCGCGCTTGCCGGCCTTGTTCCCGAGGTACATGTCGGGTGCCTTGAAGCCGATGAACAGGCCGACCGGGATCGCGATGAGCGTCTGGGTCGTGTCGGAGGTGAGCGAGTTGACCAACAGCGAGCCCAGGACCGCGAAGGCGATCGAGGCGAACGCCTTGACGCCGACGAAGAATTCGGGGCTGGTCGACTCCATAGCGGCGCGCTTCAGCTTGAGGGACGTCCCCTTGACCGCGTTCGCGGGATAGAACCGCCCGACGAGGCCCGAGAGCATCTGGATGATCGGCTTGAGCGTCCGCTCGGTGAAGGGACGCCGCAGCTCGAGCTCCTCGAGGGTGCGGGGCCGCACCGAGATCTGCTGGAGTCGCGCCTGCACGGGGTCGACGGCCGACGCCATCATGAAGTAGCCGAAGATCATCAGGACGGCGACGGTCATGAGGACCGCGAAGAGGGCGGCTTCCATCAGATCTTGATGTCGGTGATCTTGCGGATCGCGAAGAAACCGATGGTCATCATCGTGAGGCCCACGCCGAGCATGATCTGGCCGATCGTCTGTGTGAACAGTGGCTCCATGAAGGCTGGCTGGATCATATTGATCATGCCGGCGATCGCGATCGGCAGGGCCGCGACGAGATAGCCCGACATCCGCCCCTGTGCGGTGAGCGTGTTCACCTCGCCCTTGATCCGAACCCGCTCCCGGATCGTGAAGGCGATGGTGTCGAGGATCTCGGCGAGGTTCCCACCGACCTGCTGCTGGATGCTGATCGCGGTGACCATCAGATCGAGGTCGTCGCTCTTGATGCGCCGGACCATGTTCTTCAGCGCCTCTTCCATCCCCAGACCGAGGTTGACCTCGCGGACGACGCGGCCCATCTCCTCGCCCATCGGCGCCGGCGTCTCGCGCGAGACGAGCTCGATCGACTGGAGGAAGCTCGAACCGGCTCGTAGCGAGTTCGAGAGGAGCGTGATGGTGTCCGGGAGCTGCTTGTTGAACTTGCCCAGCCGCCCGCCGATCCGCCGTCCGACATAGAAGCGCGGGAGCATGTAGCCGAGGAAGGCGCCGATGACGCCTGACATCGGGTCGCGGAACAGGTAGAGGAACAGGCCCAGGCCGATCATCAGGCCGACACGGATGTAGTAGTACTCCGCGAACGTCAGCTTGAGGTTCGCCCTCGCGAGATCGCGCTGGACCTTCATCTTGAGGCGCTTGTCCTCGACATCGGATGTGAGGATCGCTACGTCCACATCGGGACGCGCCTGCCGCTTCTGCTTCCCATCATCCTTCTGGGGCTTGTTCCCGGCATACCGGGCGAGACGCTCGTCCATGCCCCCGCCCTCGCCCGTCATGAGCGCGGCGATGCCGGCAAACAGAAGCAGGATGCCGAGCCCGATGCCCGCCGCTAGCCCGTACTCCACGGTGAGTGGGTCGGCTCCTAGCGGAGCAGGTCCGCGTTCATGTTGCCGAAGACGCCCGGCGCCAGCTTGATGCCGGCCGCGTCGAACTTCTCGGAGAACTTCGGCCGGATGCCGGTCGGTCGGAG
>CAZTAI010000152.1:0-4682 GCA_964611555.1 uncultured Chloroflexota bacterium
GTGTCGATCGCGATGGCGGTCTTGCCGGTCTGGCGGTCGCCGATGATCAGCTCGCGCTGCCCGCGTCCGATCGGCGTGACGGAGTCGATGACCTTGATGCCGGTCTGGAGCGGAGTGTCGACGTTCTCACGCATGATCACGCCCGGAGCGACGACGTCGATGCGGCGCGTCTCGGTCGTGGCGATCGGGCCCTTGCCATCGAGCGGACGGCCGAGGGTGTCCACCACGCGTCCGACGAGCGCGTCGCCCACGGGGACCTCCGCGATGCGGCCGGTCGTCTTGACCTCGTCGCCTTCCTTGATCCCGGTGTAGTCACCGAGGACGATCGCGCTCACGGTGTCCTCTTCGAGGTTGAACGCGAGGCCAAAGATGTCGTTCCCGAAGTCCAGGAGCTCCGAGGCCATGCAGCCCGCGAGTCCATAGATGCGCGCGATGCCGTCCCCGACCTCGACGACGGTGCCGACGTCGACGGACTCGGCCTTGCCCCGGAAGCCCTTGATCTGGGCTTTGATGATCTCGGTGATCTCAGATGACGTCGTAGTCATTTCTCTCCCTAGCGCTGCAGCTGCTCGCGGAGCGCGTCCAGCTTGGCGCGCAGCGATGCGTCGATGAGGTTGTCGCCGACCTGCACGGTGGCGCCGCCGATGAGCGCAGGCTCGACCTCGAACTCGGCCTTGATCTTCTTCCCGGTCGTCTTCTCGAGGCGTCCGACGAAGGCGGTCCGCTGCGACTCTGGGAGCGGAACGGCCGTCGTGATCCGCGCCTTGGCGATCCCGGCGCGGTCGTCGGCCAGCTCGCCATATGCCGAAGCGATGCCACCGATCAGGCCGAGGCGCCCGCGCTGCACGAGCATCGACACGAGCGAGGCGATCGCCTGGGGCTGTCCCTTGGTCGCGGCCTCGGCCGCTTTCAGCCGGCGATCGAGCGAGCTGCTCGGGTCAGCGAGCACGCGAAGGAAGTCGTCCGAGAACGCTGCCGCGATCGCGTCGAGCGAGGAGCGGAACTCTTCGACCGCCTTCTCCTCCGTCGCGATGTCCATGAGCGCTTCGGCATAGCGCCGGGCCGCGGAGCCAGTCAGTGCCATCAGTTCTGCCGGCCGCCGAGCATGCCGCCGGCCTCGTCGAGGGACTTTTCGATGAGGTCGCGGTGAGCGCGCTCGTCGACTTCCTTGCCCAAGATGCGACTCGCGGCGAGGACGGCCATCGACGCCACCTCTCCGCGTAGCTGCGAGAGCGTTTGATCGTGGAGCTGCTTCGCGTCCGCGCGTGCGCGCTCGCGGATGCGGTCGCCTTCGGCCGAGGCCTCCTTCCGGATCTCGACACCGGCGGCCTCCGCTGCCTTGGTCGTGCGGTCGGCGATGCCTTGTGCTTCATTGCGGGCGTCCGCCAGCATGCTGGCGACCTCGGCCTTCATCTCCTCTCGCTCGCGGCGCGCAGCTTCCGCGAACTCGATCCCCTCGCGGATCTTCGCCGCGCGCGCATCGAGCGAGCGAGTGATCGGACCCCACATGAACCTCTGCAGTAGGTACAGGAGGACCAGGAAGTTGACGATCGAGACGAGCACCCAGAACGGGTGGACGACAAGGGCGCTCTCGGCCTCTGCCACCAGTGGCGAGAACAACATCGCCTAGAGCGCCTTCCCCTGCAGCAGGAACGCGATAACGAACGAGAAGATGCCGAGGGATTCGGCGAAGACGACGATGATGATGCCGTTCGTCCGGATCGCGTTGGCGGCGTCCGGGTTGCGTCCTGTCGCCTCCGCGACCTTCGAGCCCGCGATGCCGATGCCGAGTCCAGCGCCGAGCGCACCGAGACCGATCGCGAGACCAGCGCCAAGCCAAGCCAGGTTCATGCCATACCTCCTCGCGTTTTCAGGCCGCGTGTTCCGCTTCGTGAGAGCCCTCGTGCTCGTCGCCGTGGGACTCGAGCGCGAGGACGATGTAGAGCAGGACGAGGAACGCGAAGACGAATGCCTGGATGAAGCCGATGAAGAGCTCCAGACCGATGAACGGGAGCAGCAGGCTTGGAACGAAGAGGAGCGCGGCGAGCACCGCGAGCACGATCTCGCCGCCCCAGATGTTGCCCCAGAGACGAAGGGTGAGAGTGAGGATGCGGAAGATCTCGCTGAACAGCTCGATGATACCGACGACGATCATGACCATCCCGACGAGGATGCCTTCCTTGAAGCCGCTGAAGTTGATCCAGCGACCGACGTAGCCGAGCCCGTGCTGCCGCAGCCCAGCGGCCTGGTACCAGACGAAGCCTGTGAGCGCCAGGCCGAGGTTCGTGTGGTAGTCGGAGGTCGGAGCGCGCAGGAATTCGACCTGACCGACGAGCGGCACGATGGACAGCCAGTTCGACAGAAGAGCGAAGAGGAAGAGGCTGCCGAAGAGCGGTAGGTATCGGACGACCCGCGGTCCTCCCGCGTCGCGCATGAAGTCGACGAGCCCCTGGACGAGCGCTTCGATGAAGCCCTGGAAGCGGCCCGGCACCTCGCTGACCGTGCGGCCCGCGATGACCCCGATGACGAGAAGCACCGCCATGACGATCCACGACGTGAGGATCGAGTTCGAGATGGAGATGTCATTCCATATCCCGATGACCCCGCCCTGCGAGGGATGTTCCTCGCCTCCGATGTGGAAGAGGGGTGTGCCGGATTGCTCAGCGACGTGGATGTCCGTCTGCCCGGGCGGCCAGTTCGGGAGGTTGCCGGTGAGCGCCGCGCCGAGAACGGCAAGGCCGTTGAGCAGCAGGACGAGCATCAGGACCTGTCTCACTCGTGTTCCTTCTCGGCCTCCCGCTTCCGTTCGCGCTCCGCGATCTCGCGTTCCCATTGACGTCCCGCTTCGCGCGCCGTTTCGCTCGTCGGTACCGCGGGATGCGCGGACATGTACCGGCGGATCACGACGTACATTCCCGCGCCTGCCCCGACCAGCCCGAGAGTGACGACGAGCAATTGGCCCCCCACGTCCTGTGTGACCTGCTGCGACAGCCACGCCGCTCCGAAGAGCGGGAGCGCGACCGCCACCGCCACCTGCCACGAGATCGCCAGCATGTCGCCGCCGAATCCGCGCGAGCTCCTCTCAGGCATGCCGACCGGCAATGGTCCTGTGGTCGGATGTCTGGCCCAGGATCGCCGCGTTCGCACGCGCTCCACCCGAGCTGCGGACCTCGGCCAAGACAGGGTCAGTGTATGGGCGCCTCATGCTCGCTGCACGGCGCCGAGCCGGCCCGCCTAGATCCAGCCGCGCCGCTTGAAGTACAGAGCGAGCAGGCCCACGGAGCTCAGCATGGCGACCAGCGCCGCCACGAACAGGCCGTCCGAGCCGAATGGGATCGCCTCGAAATTCATCCCGAAGAAGCTGGTGATCAGCGTCACGACCAGGAGGATCGCGCCGACGCTGGTCAGCACCTTCAGGATCTCGTTCAGGCGGTTGGAGGCCGCGGCCAGGTGCGCGTCGATGACGTTGCTGGTGAGCTCGCGGAACGTGTCGATCTCGTCGGTCACGCGCACGATGTGGTCGTACACGTCCTGGAAGTACGCGCGGCGTCCCGGCTCACGCAGCTCGCGGATGTCGCCGCGGACGAGAACGTTCAGGACCTCGCGCTCCGGCGCGATGCGCTGGCGCACGCGCAGCATGTCCCGCTTCAGCTCGAAGAGCTCGCTCAGCGACGTCTGGAAGCCGCGCGCACTCTCGTCGAGGATCAGCGACTCGAGCAGCTCGACGCGCTCGCCGTACGCGTCCACGACCTCGAAGTACTCGTCGACCATCGTGTCGAGCAGCGCGTGCAGGAGCAGCCCGGGCGATGCGAGCTTCCCCTCGCGGTAGCGCTTCTCGACGGCCAAGCGCGCGCGGAGCTCGCCGGGGTGAACGGTGACGACGACGTTCCGCGCCAGGAAGATCGAGACCTCGATGTCGCGGACGACGTCCGGCTCCTTCGCCTCGAGCGCGAAGAACACGATGAAGTAGTGGTCGTCGTAGTCGTCGATCTTCGGCCGCTGATGCCGGTGGATCGTGTCCTCGATCGCCAGCGGGTGCAGGTGCAGCTCCTCGCTGATCAGGTCCAGGTCGTGCGGTCCGGGATCGCTGATGTCGAGCCAGGCGCAGCGGTCACGCAGCTCCGAGAGGTCCTTGGGAGGGTGCTCCTCCACGCGACCGTCAGCGCTTCGGACGAGCAGGCGGGCTGGCACGCGCGCAGGCTAGCGTGCTGCTAGGTGCCGAAGCGCCGGACCACGCGCACCAGCTCCTCGGCGTCGAAGGGCTTGGCAAGGTAAGCCTCGGCGTTGCAGCGATCCGCCTCGCGCCGCGGGTCCGCCGCCGCGGTCAGCACGACGAGCGGCACGTGCCTCAGCTGCTGGCGCAGCTCGCGCGCGAACGAGGGACCGTCGATCCCGGGCATCTGGATGTCGAGGACGATCACGGCGGGCGGGTCCTGCTGCATCGCGACCAGGGCCTCCGCGCCATTGCGCGCGGTGGTGACCGGAATGCCATGCTCGCGCAGCACCGTCTGCTCGAGTTCGAGCAGGTCGATGTCGTCATCGACGAGGAGTACGGGACGCGGTCGCTTCCCCACCTGCATGGTCAGAGTCCATGCAAACGCGATGCCCGACCAGGAGGCTCGGCTCGGGCGGCCTCCTTCTCGCCCTACGTCGCGCGCGGATCAAAGCGTGGCGGGCCGGGC
>CAZTAI010000153.1:0-1252 GCA_964611555.1 uncultured Chloroflexota bacterium
ACGACAGCGACCGCGTCCGTCATCCAGCTCCGCACGACCACCGAGAACTGCGTGTTGTCGGGAAGGCCGGAGTCGGAGTTGGGGATGTAGGCGAAGGAGGTGCCGGGCTTCACAGCGCACACCTGGCGGCTGGCCACGAGCGCGCCGTCGCTGAAGCGGTAGAGGTCGAACGTGAGCGCCGTGATCCGGAACTGGTCCACGTTCTGGACGATGAACGGCGTCACCCAGCCGGTCGGCCCGCCGAAGGTCTTGGTGATGTTCGGCAGGTAGAGCGTGCGCGACGGTGAGCCCGGCCGCGGGCAGGAGCTGACACCCGGCAGGAGCGTGATGTCGATGCGCGTGGGACCTCGCACAATGAAGAGTCCCCACCTCGCTTGTGCGAAGCCCTCCTTCGTGTAGTAGGTCTCCCAGAAGGTCGTCTCGCTCACAGGAACGCCGTCGAACCGGTAGTACCCGCTGGCGTCAGTAGCGGTGGTGCAGACGGTAGGCACGCCGAACGTCACGCACACGTTGGCGAGCGGCGTCCCCGCACTGTCGCGCACGAAGCCCTCGACGTAGGTGAGCTCCTGCGCGCCGGCGGGTCCGGCCAGAAGGGTCGAGGCCACGAGCACGGTCGCCAGTAGCACTGAATCTAAGTGGCGCATCCAGGACGACCATGCCACGATCGAACGACCGTGATGACGCTCGCTTGGCGGTCCGCTCTCGCCCGCACGCCCCGCTGGACGTGGCGGCTCGCCATCGGCGGGACGCTCCTGTTCCTTGCGCTCGCGCTCCTGGTGGTGCTCGGCGCGACACGCGGCTTCGACCTCGCGACGACCCACGCCTTCCAGTCGGTCGCATCCCAACCTCTCGACGTCCTTGCGAACTGGCACACCCTTTTGGGCCAGCTGGCGGTCACGCTGCCAGCCGCGGCGCTGCTCGCGGTGATCGTCTGGCGCAGGCACGGCGGCTGGGCCTGGCTGGCGCCCCTGGCGATCCTCGCGACCGGGACCATCGAGCTCGTCTTCAAGCTCGGCCTCGTCCATCCCGGCCCGCCCGAGGAGCTGACGCGCGAGTTCTTCAACCCGCTCGGGGTGCGGGTGGAGGCACCGAGCTCGTTCCCGAGCGGCCATCTGGCTCGGCTGACGTTCCTGGCGGTCCTGGTCGCGGGGATGTTCCCGTCGCGCCTCGTCTGGGCCGGCGCCGCCGCGTTCGTCGCGCTGGCGCTATTCGCCCGCGTGTACATCGGGGACCACTGGATCAGCGACGCCCT
>CAZTAI010000153.1:1352-4659 GCA_964611555.1 uncultured Chloroflexota bacterium
CGATGCCCATCTACGACTACCGCTGCGAGAGCTGCAAGAAGCGCTTCGCCGTGTTCTTCCGGTCGTTCTCCGAGATCGCGCCCGTGAAGTGCCAGCACTGCGGGAGCGAGCAGGTCGGGCGCCTCGCGCCGCGCGTGGCCCAGGTGACGAGCGAGGACGCGCGTCTTGATCGCCTGTCCGACCCGTCGAGCCTGGGGGACGTGGACGAGAACGACCCCGCGTCCGTGGCCCGCTGGGCGAAGCGCCTGGGCCGCGAGATGGGCGAGGACCTGGGCGACGAGTTCGACGACGCCATGGACGGCCTCGCCGAGGGCGGCCCGGGAGCGGACGGCGAGCCCGACCCGATGCCCTACTCGGGCGGCGACGACGCAGCCTGACCCGTCGCCCGGCCGGACCGATGGCCGCCGCCTGAGCTCGCCCATGGTCGCGGCCGGTCTCGCGGCCATGACCGTCCTGGTAAGCGCAGCGCCCCGGCTCATGCTCGCGGCCGGCGCGCTTCCGGAAGCGGCTCGGCCCTTCATATGGAGCGACGTGATCTTCACGTACGCGCCGTCCGTCCCGTACTGGGACCGGTTCTTCGACTACCCGCCCGGGATCGGCTATCCCGCTGCCGCCTTCGTCCTCGCCACATCAGGCGCGCTCGCGTACACCGCCCTCTGGACGCTCGTCACCGCGGCAAGCGCGGCGGCGGTCGCCCTGATGCTCGCGCGCGCGGTCGGGTGCACGCGCGCCATCTGGTACTGGTCGCTCTCCCCGCAGCTGCTGCTCCTCGGCGCGCTCAACTTCGACGTGCTGCCGGTGGCGCTGCTGGTCGGCGCGGTGCTGCTCGCCCGGAGAGGACGCGCGTACGCCGCGTCGGTGACGCTCGCGATCGGAGCCGTCACGAAGGTCTTCCCCGCCGCGCTCTTCCCGCTCGAGCTGGTGCGCCTCTGGCGCGAGCGCGGACCGCGCGTGGCTCTCGTCGCCCTCGGACTGTTCACGGGCACCGCGCTCGTGATCCTGTGGCCCTCGCTCACGGCTCCGTTCCCGAGCACGCTGAGCTTCCTGAATGCCGCAGAGCGAACGAACTTCGACTCGATCTGGGGCATCGCGGCCGCTGGGCTCGCAGGGGCCGGAGTGCCGGAGGCCGCGCGCTGGATCGGCTTCCTGACGCTGGTCGGCCTCATCGACACGTACTTCCGGCGGGTGATGCCCGCGGCCCGCGCCGCGGGCGACCCCGCCCGCGCCGCTCTGTTCGCGGTCATCGCGGTGCTCTTCTGGTCACGCCTCTACTCGCCGCAGTTCTCGCTCTGGCTGCTGCCGCTGTTCGCGCTCGTCGGCGTGAGCGCCCGCCGCTGCGCGCTGCTCTCGCTCGCCGACGTCGTGGTGTTCGCGACGGTCTATCCGCTCACGCTGGTCGCCTGGGGGTCAGACGACCTCCGCCCGGTCCTGCTGCTAGGTGCGCTCGCAGCAGGAGTGGTCCTCCGTCACGTCGCCCTGGTCCTCGCGTGGCGTGACGCTTCGCGGCCGATGGCCGCCGCCTAGAGGGCGCCCTCGAAGTCATCCTTCGCGCGGTTGAAGTACGCGAACCCGACCACGAACACGATGAGCGCGAACGCGGCCGACCACGCGAGCGCACTCCACTCCGGCGGTAGGCCATCGAGCAGCGCGCGCTGATAGCCCACGACGACCGCGGTCATCGGGTTCAGGTACAGCAGGAACGCCTCGCGGGGCCTATCGGCCACGATCGACACCGGGAAGAGCACCGGCGTGAGGAAGTACCAGGCCATGAGCAGCACCGTGAGGATGTGCTGGACGTCGCGGAAGAAGACGTTGAGCGCCCCGAGCAGGTAGGCGAGACCCAGACCCATCAACAGCTGGACCAGGATCAGCGCCGGCAGATAGATGAGGCCTCCAGCGTGCCGTGGACCGAATGTCGCCAGCACCAGGAAGAGCACGATCAGAGTGAGCAGGAAGTTGACGAGCGCCGACAGCACGGCCGACGCCGGCAGCAGCTGCACCGGCAGCGCCACCTTCTTCACGATCGCGCCGTTGGCGACGATGGACGCGGCGCCGGACTGGAGCGCCGTCGCGAAGAACGTCCACGGCAGGAGACCGACGAACAGGAAGATCGCGTACGGCTGCTCCCCCGTCTCGGTCCGGGGGCGCACGCCGAACAGCACACCGAACAGGATCCAGAACACGACGAGCTGCGCGAGCGGCATGACGAAGTGCCACGCGAATCCGAGGGCCGAGCCCTTGTAGCGGGCCCGCAGGTCACGCCAGGCGAAGTCCATCAGCAGCTCGCGGCGCTTGACGAGCTGGCCGAGATCAGCGAGCACGCGGCGAGTCTGCCCTAGAGCTCGAAGACGTAGCGCAGCGCGTCAGAGACGCGCCCGCGAGCCGACAAGGACAGCTGGCCGAGACGGCGGCGCATGAGGCTCCGACTCAGTGTCGCGAGCTTGTTCAGACGGATCGTCGATGCGACACGCAGTCCAGTGGCTGCGAACTCGGGGTCTTCCGGCCGCAGCGCATGCGCCGCCCGCGGATCGAGGCTGTCCGTGCGGCTCGTGATGAAAGCGACGATCAAGTCCTCGCCCATCGGCGGCGCGACGACGGCAGCCGGGCGGACTTTCGCGCTCGACAGATCGGTGAAGGGGAACGAGACCAGCAGGATGTCGCCCTTGGCGATCGGCCGCGGGCTCAGACGGGCTCTCCATCATCAGCGTCGTACACGTCCGGCTCATCGGCGAGCCAGTCGAAAGCGCCGCCCTCCTGCGCGATCCGAGCCAGCTCGGTGCTCGGGAGGATCTCGCTCGTGGGGACCGGCTCGCCCCCTGACAGGAGATGATCGACGTAGTCGCGGATGAGCCAAGTCACCGGCGTACGGCGGCGTGTGGCGTAGCGCCGAAGCGCTCGGAGGCGACGATCGTCCAGACGAAGGTTCAACTGCGGCATCCATCGGCTCCCACGTGATGTCTATACAAGTATAGACGAGCACGAGGTCGGCGAGCGCCTGTCGGCGCCAGTCGCCGCCGGCGCGACTATTGGACCGTGCGTGAGAGCCGACCCCGTCGGTGGATGCGGGACCTTCCACGTCGCCGGCCCCGAGATCTTGGCTCGACCAGAGTTCGCCCGGCGAGCGGCGATCGCGTTCGGACTCGATCCTGCGCTGCTCGATGCCGTGCCGACGGCGGATCTCGGACTTCTCGCCCCGCGCCCCCTACGCGCCGGCCTCCGTACCGAGAAGCTCGTACGGACGCTCGGTCGCGGCCTGCCGCCAGCGAGCGAAGCCCTACCCGCTATGCGGCGATCCGAGCCCTCGTGA
>CAZTAI010000154.1:0-4626 GCA_964611555.1 uncultured Chloroflexota bacterium
GCTCTGAGCGCTCCGCCTCGGCGCGCTCGGGCCGCATCGCCGTGTCCATCGGGCGGCGCGCACGCGCGCGCACGCGGTTCCGCTTCGGCATTGGGACGAACAGCATATCGGCTATGGTGCGCGCGGTGGCGCTGGACCAGCAGACGCTCTCCATCGCCGTCGTCCTCCTCGGTGCGGCGGTCGTCGCGCTCGCGATCTGGGCCGCGATGCTCCAGCGATCGGCCAGCGCGCTCCGCAGCCGACTTCGCGCCGTCTTCGAAGGTGCCGGCGAGAGGGGTCTCGACCAGATCCTCGACAGACTGCTCCGCGACGCGCAGACCACCGGCGCGCGTGTTGACGCACTCAGTTCGCTCCAGAAGGACCTCGAGGTGGTGCTGCGCCGCGCGGTGCAGCGCGTGGGGGTCGTTCGCTTCAATCCATTTCCCGATGCCGGCGGCGACCAGTCCTTCGCGCTAGCGCTGCTCGACGCCGAGGGCAACGGCCTCGTGATCTCGAGCCTCCACGGGCGCACCGAGACGCGCGTGTTCGCAAAGGCCGTCGCGAGCGGGCGCTCGCGCTACACGCTCTCCGCCGAAGAACAGGACGCGATCGACCGCGCGCTGGCGCCGGACCGCAGGCGGTGAGCGCTCGCGAGCACGCGCTGGCCATCGTCAACCCCGTCGCGGGGAACGGTCATGGAGCCCGGATCGCGCGGAAGCTCGCGGCCGAGTTCGAGCTCGCCGGGACGCTGCTCGAGGTCGTGCTGACCACCGGGCCTGGCGAAGCTGCGCGCCTGGCGGCAGGCGCGGTCGATGAGGGGTACCGCACGGTCGTCGCCGTCGGCGGCGACGGCACCGCCAACGAAGTGGCCAACGGGATCATCGGATCCGGGGCCGCACTAGCCCTCTATCCGATCGGCGTGGGTAACGACCTCGCGCGCAGCCTCGGGTACCCGCGCGGGCGGAGGCGCCCCGACCTGGCCCGTTGGCTGGCGACCGAGGCGCAGACACGTGCCATCGATGTCGGTGAGATCAACGGGCGCCTCTTCCTGAACGCCGCCGGCGTCGGGATCGACGGCCACGTCGCGGAGCGGGTGCGAGCCAGCGCGCGCGTTGTGGGGCATCGCTGGAGCTACATGATCGGGTCCGTCGCCTCGATCGCGACGTATCGTCCGCAGCCGATGGAAGTGCGGATCGATGGCGAGGCCCAGACGGGGCGCTACCTCACGATCGTCTCCTCCAACGGGCGGTACTTTGGGCGAGGCATGCAGCCGGCGCCGCGCGCCTCGCTGGATGACGGGTGGCTCGACGTGACCGTCGCGCGCGACATCGGCCGGCTGGGATCGCTCGGCGCCCTCGCGCGCCTGTACTTCGGGAAGCACGAGAACGGGACGACCATCGTCACGCGACTGGCACACGGCATCGAGATCGAGCTCGAGCGTGAGCTGCCGATCCAGATCGACGGCGAGGTCTCGCACGCCGAGCACCTGAGCATCGGACTGCGTCCGCGCGCGCTGAGCGTGCTCGGGGCGCCTTCCGCGGCTGGTGCGGGAGTCACATGACGAAGCAGACCGCGGGACGGAAGGACTCACGGCGGGCGCTGCCCTCGGTCGACGCGGTCCTCCGCGAAGCGGGGCCTCTAGCGGAACGCGAGCGCGAGCGGCTAGTGGGCTACGTCCGCGACGTGCTGGCCGCCGCGCGGGAGGGCGACCCCGCCCTCTCGCCAGCCGACGCACTGCGGCGCGCGCGCGAGCGTATCGCGGAGCGGGATCGGCCCACTCTGCGGCGCGTCATCAACGCCACGGGGGTCGTGCTCCACACGAACCTCGGCCGCGCGCCGCTATCCGAGCGAGCGACCCGGGCGATGCTCGAGGCCGCCGGCTCCGTGAGCGTCGAGTACGACCTAGAGGCCGGCCGGCGTGGCGAGCGGCACGGTCACGCGGCGCGGCTCCTGGCCGACCAGAGCGGCGCCGAGGACGGCGTGGTCACTAACAACAACGCGGCCGCCGTGCTGCTCGCGCTCGCCGCACTCGCGGGTCGGCGTGAAGTCATCGTTGCCCGTGGTGAGCTCGTCGAGATCGGCGGCGGCTTCCGCATCCCGGACGTGCTTGTGCGCTCGGGGGCGAAGCTCGTGGAGGTCGGGACCACCAACAGGACGTACCTGCGCGACTACGCGGCGGCGATCTCGGACCGCACCGCCGCCGTGCTGCGGGTCCACGCCAGCAACTTCCGCGTGATCGGCTTCACGGCGGCGGCCTCCTCGAGCGAGCTTGCCGGATTGGCGCGGGAGCGCGGCATCGCCTTCGTGCACGACCTGGGCAGCGGGACCCTGCTCCAGACCGCGGCGTACGGCCTCGGGGTCGAGGAGACCGTGCAGGAGGCGGTCGCCGCCGGCGCCGATGTAGTGACCTTCAGTGGCGACAAGCTCCTAGGCGGACCGCAGGCCGGCCTCGCGGTCGGGCGTTCCGACGCGATCGCGAAGCTGCGCGCGCATCCCCTCATGCGGGCGGTCCGCCCCGACAAGACGACCATCGCGGCGCTCGTCGCGACGCTGGAGGCCTACCGCGACGGCACGGCGGAGTCGGAGCTTCCGGTGTGGCGGATGATCGCGGCGACGGTGCAGGACCTGGAGCGCCGCGCGAACGCCGTTCGGGCGGGACTAGACCGTCTCAGCGTCAAAGCGGCCGTGGTCGAGACGCGCTCGACGATCGGTGGCGGATCGCTTCCGGGGGAGACGCAGCCTTCGCGCGGTGTCGCGCTTGAGGGGCGCCCGACGTCGGTCGCCGAGCGGCTCCGCCGCGCCGAGATCCCTGTGATCGGCCACGTCGTAGAGGAGAAGGCGGTGCTCGACATGCGGACGGTGCGACCCGAGGACGACGCGCTGCTCATCAAAGCCGTTGCGGCCGCGCTCACAAAGGGGGAGAGTGAATGAACACCAAGAGCATTCACAGCGAAGACGCGCCGAAGGCGCAGGGTCCGTACAGCCAGGCGATCGTGGCCGGCGATCTCATCTTCTGCGCGGGCCAGATACCGCTCGATCCCGCCACCGGCAGCCTGGTGGAGGGGAACATCGCCGTTCAGACGGGCCGCGTACTCGACAACCTCGCCGCGGTGCTGGCCGCGGCCGGCGGCGACCTGGCTCACGTCGTCAAAACGACCGTCTTCCTCGCCGACATCAACGACTTCGCCGCCATGAATGAGGCCTACGCGCTTCGGTTCGGCACGCACCGGCCGGCCCGCTCGACCTTTCAGGTCGCCGCGCTGCCCCGCGGCGCGCGTATCGAGATCGAGTGCGTGGCGGTACGCATCTGACCCGGCGCGCCCCCGGCCCGGCCGACAGCGACGGACCAGCGCTTCCGCCGATGGCGACGGGCCTGGTCCTCGGGCTCTGGATCACCGCGCTGGTGGTGCTCGCTCTCGTTGTCGTCCCGGCGCTCTTCGGATCCTGCACAGGCGTCTCGCCGGCGTGACTTCCGGGTCCACGCCTACGGCCGTTCGTGTCATCGGAACGGCCGGCCATGTCGATCACGGCAAGTCGACCCTGATCCACAAGCTCACGGGCATCGACCCGGACCGGCTGCGCGAGGAGCAGGAGCGCGGGATGACCATCGACCTCGGGTTCGCGCACCTGCGGCTTCCCGGTGGAATGGAGATCGGCATCGTCGACGTTCCCGGCCACCAGGATCTCGTCCGCAACATGCTCGCCGGTGTTGGCAGCATCGACGCGGTCGTCCTGGTCGTCGCGGCCGATGAGGGCGTTATGCCCCAGACGCGCGAGCACCTCGCGATCCTGGAGCTGTTGGGTGTTGGGACCGGCGTCATCGCGCTCTCGAAGCGCGACCTGGTCGACGACGAGCTCGCTGCACTCGTCTCGGATGACGTGCGTGCGGCGGTGAGCGGGACCCCCCTCGGCGACGCGCCGCTGGTCCCCGTGTCGGCCACGACGGGCCAGGGTCTGCAGGATCTCGTCGCTGCCATCGAGCTCGTGCTGAGCGCGAAGCCCCAGCGCCGAGACCTCGGCCGTCCCCGCCTGCCGATCGACCGTGCCTTCACCATGACCGGTCACGGCACGGTCGTGACCGGGACGCTCATCGATGGCGCGCTCGAGGTTGGGGACGAGGTCGAGGTCGTGCCCGGCGGCATGCGCGCGCGAGTGCGCGGGCTCCAGACGCACCGTCGCGCCGTCGAGCGCGCGAGCCCGGGCAGCCGTGTCGCGGCGAACCTGGTCGGCATCGAGAAGTCCGATCTCCAGCGCGGCATGACCCTGGTACGGCCCGGATCGCTCGCGGCCACCTCCATCCTCGGCCTGCGCCTGGCGGTGCTCGAGGGCGCGAGCGGGCCGCTGCTCCACGACGACCAGGTGAAGGTGCACGTGGGTACGGCCGAGGTCATGGCGCGCGTCGCCGTACTCGAGAGCGACGAGATCCAGCCGGGCGCCGAAGGTTGGGTGCAGCTGCGGCTCGCGGATCCGGTGGCGGTGGCGGGGGGCGACCGGGTGGTCGTGCGGCGGCCGTCACCCCCGGAGACGATCGGCGGCGGCGTGGTGGTGGATACGACCGGCGCGCGCTCCAAGCGCCGGTCCGAGACCGCCGAGACGCTTGCGCGCCGGGCGGCGCCGTCCGCCGCCGCGCGCATGCTCGCCGTCCTC
>CAZTAI010000155.1:0-4613 GCA_964611555.1 uncultured Chloroflexota bacterium
CAAGCCGGAGACGAACGACGTGTACGTGGCCGATCCGACCGGCGTGATCCACGTGGTCGACGTGAGCACCGGCGCCGAGTCGGCGTCGATCGTTGGCGGTCCACCGGTCAGCGCTCTCGCGTACGCCCGCGGGCCGGGCCGGATCATCGGCGCCGAGCTCGATGCGGCGACGCTCAGCTGGTACGAGCCGTCGCGAGTGGAGGGCGGGGAGACGCGCGGCGGACGCCACAGCGGATCGGTGCCGCTCTCCAACTCGCGCATCGGCGAGATAGCCGGACCGGTGCTGGCGCTGGCGGTCGTGCCGGAGACGCAGTTCGTCTACGCCCTGACCGAGAGCGGAGTGGTCGTCGTCGAGCCGCACGGCATGTCGCCATACGCGCTGATCCGGGCGAGCGGGACGATGCTCGGCGTCGACGGGACCGGCGATGCGCTCCTCGTGGCGGGCAGCGGTGACACGGAGCTCATCCCAACGGGCCGCCACGCGCTCGCCTGGCGCATCCCGGGCGTGGCATTCGGCGCGCTCCTGGCGTTCTTCATCGTGCTGCTCGCGCGGCGGCTGTTCGCCTCGCGCGTCGCGCCCGCGATCGCCGGCGCCGTCGTCCTGCTGGACGGCTCGATGTTCGCGCAGGCGCGGATCGGCATGAACGACATCTATGTCGCGACGTTCATCGTGATGGGCTGGTACTTCGTCGTCGCCGCGCACAAGCCAAGGCGATCCGCCTACCTCGACCTGGTGCTCGCCGGGATCTGCTTCGGCCTGGCGCTCGCGTCGAAATGGGTCGCGGCCTACGCGCTCGCGGGCCTGGCCCTCTTCACCATCGCGACCACGGCGTTCGCGTGGTCGCGCGGCCGGCCCGGTACGGGCGGGCCGTTCGATCTCATTCCGAGCCCTCCAGCGATCGACGGCGATCGCCTGCGCACCATCGGCCGCCTCCTGCTCCGGCCCGCGGTCCTGCTCGCGTGCTTCGTGGTCATCCCGATCGCGATCTACCTCGCGGCGTACCTGCCGTGGTTCGGCGGCAAGACGATCCCATTCGGCTGGAGCCTCGTCGACCTGACACAGCAGATGTACTGGTACCACTCGGGCTTGACCGCGCCGCATCCCGCAGGATCGCCGTGGTGGAGCTGGCCACTCGTGCTGAAGCCGGTGTACTGGTACCTCGGGTCACCCGGGCAGGGCCAGACGGCGGTGATCTACGACGCCGGGAACATCGTCCTCTTCTGGGGCGGCCTGGCCGCCACGGTCTGGGTGGCGGTCGCGGCATGGAGGAGCCGCTCCATCCCGCTCGCGTTCCTGCTGTTCGCGCTACTGACGCAGTACATCGCGTGGATCCCGATCACGCGGGTGCTGTTCTTCTACCACTTCTTCACGGCGCTGCCGTTCTATCTCCTGATCCTGACCGCGGCGCTCGCCGCGCTGTGGGAGCGGGGACGCGCGCCGCTCGTCGCGACGTACCTCGCGCTCGCGGCGGCCGCGTTCGTCTTCTTCTATCCGTTCATCTCGGGTCAGCCGCTCCCGGCCGACCAGGCCTCGGTCTTCTACGTCCTGCCGACGTGGCAGTACGACTGCCAGTGGTACCCGGAGTTCCGCTGCGACAGCGCGTTCCGCGGCGAGCTTCCGGTCGCCGCGGCGGCAGGGCGGATCGCGATCGCGCTCGGCAGCGCGCTGCTGGTCCTCGCGGCGATGACCGTTCTCTTCCGCGATGGCCACCGCCGTCGCCTTCGTGCGTTGGCCGCACGCCTTGCGCCGCGGCGGAGCTGAGCCGACCTACACCGCGGGGACTGAGAAGAGCATCGCCGCCGCGGCCATGATCACGGCGACCAGAATGAGCGCCAGGAGCAGCACCACACCGACGCGCGGCGCGAAGCTGCGCCACGTCGGCGCATAGAGCACCACCGTCACGTTGTCCTCGCCGCCGCGCTCATTCGCGAGATCGACCAGCGCCTTTGCCGCCCGGTCCGGCTTGCCCCGAGCCAGCACCGCGATCTCCTCCGCCGACACGTGGCGGGTGAGGCCGTCCGAACACAGCACGAGGCGGTCGCGGCGCCGCAGGACCTCTACGAACACATCCGGCGCCACGCCCCGCGGGTCCCCGAGGAAGCGCGTGATGGAGTTCGGCGTCGCTCCGGCGTGATCCGCCGTGACCTGGCGTGCTGCGCCGTCGCGGACGAGATAGGCGCGCGAGTCGCCCAGGTTCGCGACCGCGAGGTGACGGCCGCGGGCAGCCGCGGCGACCATCGTCGAGGCAGCGTTCGGCTTGGCGCGCTCCTCGGCCGCGCGCAGTACGGCGTCGTTCGCGGTCCTCATGGCCGAGGCGAGCGCCGCCGCGGTGTCCGCCGCGCGGAACTCGAACGCCGACGCCACGGCATCGACAGCGGCGCTGCTGGCCACGTCCCCGCCGGCTTCGCCGCCAACGCCGTCGGCCACGACCAGGAGCAGAACGCCGCGCGCCCTCCTGACGAGGTGCCGGTCCTGGTTGTCTTCCCGTGCACGCCCGCGGTCGCTGAGCGCTGCGAGATCGCTCAGTCGATGTCCTCAGCGCAGTCCTGGCCGCGCACGTAGCGGACGCTCGCCCTGCGGTCGTTCGGGATAGATGCCCCCGCGGCCGGTTCCTGGCTCGTGATGACGCACGGCCGGCCGCGGCCCTCCCGGTCGATGTCCCAGGACACGAGCCCCGTGTATCCGGCTCGCTTCAGCGCGGTGACGCCATCCTCGAGCTCCTGGCCGATGACGTTGGGAGTCGTACCGAGGACGGCGGTGGAGCCCGGGCGAGGCGTCGGCGTGTTGTCGGCCGTGCCGGTCGTGCTCGGGAAGTTCATGAACAGCAGCACCACAGCGAGCACGACGAGCGTGACCGCGAGAAGAGCCGCGGCGCTGTCGAGTCGCGGAGTGCGGAAGCCGCGCCCGCGCGCGAGGGGCCGCGGGGCCGGCGGGACGACCGACATCGTCTGGGTGTGCTCGCCCCGTGCGGCCGCGATCAGGTCGCGCGCGAACTGGCTCGCGCTCTGGTAGCGGCGCGCGGGATCGCGGGCGAGCGCCTTCGCCACGACCAGGTCCACTTCCGCGCTCACGCCGACACGCGCGCGCCGCAGGGACGGCGGCGGGCCCTCGAGCCGCTCGCGCAGCAGGTCTTCGGTGTCGAGGCCTTCGAGCGGCGGCCGGCCGGCGATGAGCTCGAACGCGACGAGACCGAGGCCGTAGACGTCGCTGGCCGGGGTGGGGGCCTTCCCCTCGATCCGCTCGGGCGCGATGTAGCGCGGCGTCCCCAGCAGCTCGCGCTCCGCCTTGCCGCGCGCGGCCCGAGCGACGCCGAAGTCCGCGAGCTTCGCGGTGCCGCGGTCGTCGAGGATCACGTTGGACGGCTTCACGTCGCAGTGGAGGACGCCGGCCGCGTGCGCCGCGTCCAGCGCCTCGGCGACCTGCGCCACGATGCGCGTCGCCTCCTGCAGCGTCAGCGGGCCGCGCTCGGCTGTGACCTCTCGCAGCGTCCGCCCGCGGATGTACTCCATGATCATGTATGCGTCGGGGCCGTCCTGGCCCTGGTCGAAAACTGTCACGACGTTCGGGTGCGAGATCGTCGCCGCGCGGCGCGCCTCTTCGGTGAACCGCTCGCGGAACGCGGCATCCGCTCCGTGGCCGAGCAGCTTCACCGCGACGTCGCGATCGAGGCGCTGGTCGCGGCCGCGCCACACCTCGCCCGCGCCACCTTCGTCCACGCGCGAGACGAGGCGGTATCGACCGCCGAGGATGCGGCCCTCGCGGCGCTCCGGTGCCGTCGCCTGCGTCACGCCAGCGTCACCAGCAGCCCGAGGGCATCCTCGAACACCCTGTCGCTGGCCAGGATCGTCAGCTCTTCGCCCAGCAGCTCCACCACGTCGGCGGTGGGTAGCGGCACGATCCGTTCCGAGACCATCGCGCCATCCACAGTGACGGTCGCGGACGCGTAAGGGCGGCCGCCATCGCGGTGGATGCGGAATTGCGTGTGCCGGCCGTCCTGACGCGCGTCGATGCGGATCCCGGACACGTCGCCCTCTGCCATGCCGCGGTCGAAGCGCGGGCGAAGGCGGATGTGGACCCGCTCCCCGGTCGAACGGCCGAGGCTGAAGAGGTGCCCGCCGGCCTCTGACGGCGCGATGCGGTCCGACGCTTGCCAGCCCAGGCGCGAGGCGAGCCAGCCCACCAGCAGCAGGGCCTGCGAAGGATGTATCTCGCGCCCGTCGGCGTCCACGACGAAGCTGATGCGGACGCCGTCGATGCTTCCGAGGAGAGAACGCCATGCTGGCACGTCGAAGAACTGCGTGAGCAGCTCGCGCCACGGCGTGAGCCGCGCCCAGTTGAGGTCGGTCAGCGCGCAGCGGCGCTCGGTCACACAAGCTGTGGTGAGCTCCGCGACGGTCGTCTCGGGGCGAGCGAAGTCCGCCGAGTCGACGACCAGTCGGCTCGCCAGGGAGAGGAGCTCATTGAAGTGAGCGCTGCCGAGCGCGGGCGTCTCGGTCCACCAGAGGAATAGAGGAAGGTCCGCGACGAGTAGCGGCACGATGATGCTGGAGAGCCGATCCTCAACGCGGCCGCGCGCCCGCACGAGGATGCGCTCGTTGTACACGAGGCCCGC
>CAZTAI010000156.1:0-4511 GCA_964611555.1 uncultured Chloroflexota bacterium
GCGGCTTCGTGAACACGCTCCAGACGCGCGAGCAGCACATCCGCCGAGAGAAGGCGACGAGCAACATCTGCACGAACGAGGCGCTGGCGGCGATCATGGCCTCGGCGTACATGGCCCTACTCGGGCCCGAGGGCATGCGGGCAGCGGCACGCGTCGGCGTGGCCCGCGCGCACGAGCTAGCCCGCCGCCTCGCGGCGCTCCCCGGATGCTCCGTCGCGCCCGCTGAAGGTATGTCCCTCGACTGGAACATCCCGCATTTCTTCGACCGCTTCCTGCTCCGGTCCCCGCTCGGGGATCGACTCCGCGAGAAGCTCCTCGCCGAGGACATCCTCGTCGGCGAGCCCACCCGGGGGCATTACGCCGGTGTTGGTGACGGCGTCGTCATCCAGTGCACGGAGATGACGACGACGGCCGAGATGGATGCGCTGGTCGCCGCGGTGGAGCGGATCGTCGCGCGCGAGCCGGTGGCCGCGACATGAGGATCGTGCCCGACGTCGGCGCCACGACCGAGCTTCCCGCCCTCGAGCCGCTGCTGGTCGAGCTCGCGCGCAAAGGCCGTCACGGCCGCCACGTCCGCGGGGGCGAGGAAGCGGTGGATCAGATCCCCGCGTCGTTCCGCCGATCCGCGCCTCTCGAACTGCCCGAGCTGACGGAGCCGCAGGTCGTCAGGCACTTCACGCATCTCGCGCACCTCAACTACTCGGTCGACGCGGGCATGTACCCGCTCGGCTCGTGCACGATGAAGTACAACCCGAAGGTGAACGACCGGGCAGCGTCGCTGCCCGGTTTCGCGGACATCCATCCGCAGCAGCCCGACGAGACCGTCCAAGGCGCGCTCGGATTGATGTACGAGCTGCAGGATCTGCTGGCCAAGGTCACGGGTATGGATGCGGTCACGGTGCAGCCGGCAGCCGGTGCTCACGCGGAGTTCACCGCGGTCCTGATGTTCAAGGCCTACCACGAGTCACGCGGCGAAGGAGCGACGCGGCGGCGGGTGATCGTGCCGGACTCGGCGCACGGCACCAATCCGGCCTCCGCGGCGATGTGCGGCTACGACGTGACGACCGTGAAGAGCGACGCGCGCGGGAACATCGACCTCGCGTCCCTCAAAGCGGCGCTCGGCCCGGATGTCGTCGGGCTGATGCTCACGAACCCCAACACATTGGGCCTGTTCGAGGAGCGGGTCCGCGAGGTGTGCGCCGCGGTCCACGAGGTCGGGGGCCTCGTGTACGGCGACGGCGCGAACATGAACGCGCTGCTGGGCGTGGTGCGGCCCGGCGACCTCGGCCTCGACTGCATCCACATCAACGTCCATAAGACGTTCTCCACGCCGCACGGCGCCGGTGGCCCCGGGGCGGGACCGCTTTGCGTGAAGGCGCCGCTCGAGCCCTTTCTGCCCGTGCACCGCGTCTCTCGCGACGGCGACGGGGCCTACCGGCGCGGCGGCAGCGGCGATCATCCGCAGACCGTCGGCCGGATGCGCTCGCTGGTCGGGAACTTCGGCGTGCTCGTCCGCGCCTACACCTACATGCGCACCCTCGGCGAGGAGGGCATGGTCGAGACCTCGAACGACGCGATCCTCGCCGCCAATTACCTGCTGGCGCTACTGCGCGGTCGCTACCAGGTGGCGTACGACCGCACGCCGATGCACGAGTTCGTTCTCACGGCAGCACCGCAGAAGAAGAAGGGCGCCTCGGCGCTGGACATCGCCAAGGCCCTCATCGACGAGGGCTTCCATCCCTCGAGCGTGTACTTCCCCCTGATCGTGCCCGAGGCGATGATGATCGAGCCCACCGAGACGGAGCCCAAGGAAACGCTCGACGCCTTCGCCGCCGCGCTCATCCGCATCGCCGACCGCGTCGACACGGATCCGGACTCGCTGCACGACGCGCCGCTGACCGCGCCGCTGCGCCGCCTGGACGAGGTGACCGCCGCGCGCAAGCCGGTGCTCCGATGGAAGCCGCGCAGCTAGCGCGGCCGGGCACACGCGTGGCGATGATCGCCCCGCAGCGACTATCGGTGGCGCGTGGGCTCGTGGACGTGCGCGCCGAGCCGCGTGACGACTCCGAGCTCGTCGATCAGATGCACTACGGGGAGAGCGGTGTGATCCTTGTCCGCCGAGCGGGCTGGGCGTTCATCCAGGCCGACGACCATTACCTCGGGTGGATACCTGAAGCGGCCGCGGCGGCCCAGCCGGCGACACACACGGGCTTCCGGATCGTGTCGCTCCCCCTGGCCGACGTGCACGAGAAGCCGGATGCGCTATCTCCGGTCGTGGAGCGCCTCCCCGCGGGTACATGGCTCGAGGTCCACCCGCGCCTGGACAAGCGCGGCTGGATCTGGATGCCCGTCGGGTGGGTCTCGCTCGATGCGACCGTCCTGTACGACGAGCTGCCGCACCGGCCACCGACGGCCAACGATCTCATCGCAACGGCCGAGGCCTTCCTAGGCGTTCCTTATCTATGGGGTGGCACGACCGCGCTCGGAATGGACTGTTCCGGCTACGTACAGCAGGTGTACCGTCTGAACGGGATCCGGCTGGACCGCGACGCGGACCAACAGGCTATGGAGGGGCGACCGGTGGAGGGGGCCCGCGCGGGCGACCTGCTCTTCTTCGGTGACGCTCGCGTCACGCACGTGGGACTCGCCATCGGTGACGGGACCTTCTTGAACGCGCCCGAGAAGGGCGCGTTCGTCGAGCGCAGTGCGCAGGGAGATCGCAAGCTCCGCGCCATCCGACGATACCTCCCGGACCCCGAATGAAGGACCCGCAGCGCCGCACCGTCGCGCGCCGCGCCAGAGCGTCGGAGCTTCAGGAAGACCCACGGAACGACCGCGAGCTGGTCTACGCCGCGCGACTCGGTGACGAGCGCGCGTTCGACGCGCTCTTCTACCGGTACCGCGACGGGATCTTCCGCCTGGCGCTCGCGATCACCAAGGACCCGGCGACCGCCGAAGAGATCGTCGTCGACACGTTCGCGCGCGCCGATCGGGCGATGGACCGGCTCGAGCCGGACGACTCGCTGCGGCCGTGGCTCTACCGCGTGGCGATCAACGAGTCTTACGACCGGCGGCCGCGCAAGGGCATCACGTACAGCTCCATCGATGATGCTGCCGACCAGCTCGTCGCGAGCGACGACGCGTCGCCCTCGCAGCTCGCGGAGCGATCCGAGCTGCGGGCCGTGGTCCTCGAATGCATCGACACTCTCGACCCGAAGCACCGGACCGTCGTCGTACTTCACTACCTGAACGGCCTGAACCTCGCCGAGATCGCGGTGATCGTGGAGTGTCCCGTCGGCACCGTGAAGTCCCGGCTCCACTACGCCCTCCGGCGCCTCCGAACGCATCTTTCGCGACATCCAGGCCTCCCGATCGAACCCTCGAGGGTCGAGCGGGCTACGGGTATGCGATGAGCGAAAAGGCCCGCAACCTGCGTCTGGGCGAGCGCCTCGAGGTCGAGGCCGCGCTCGAGACCGCGTTCGCGCCCCTGCGCACCCGACGTTCGACGGTCGGACCGACACGGGTCCGCGCCGCCGTGCGCTGGGGTCGCGCGGAGCCGCAGCCTCCGGTGCCGTGGGCCGCGGCCATCTCGCGCATCTCCGAGCTGGGAATGGCGGTCGGCATGAGTGCGTTCGTGTTCGCCGCCGCGCTTACGTCCGTGACCCCGACCGGCGCACCGATCCCGGTGTCCGACGTAGCGGTCGTCGACGACCTGCTCGAGCAGCCGCAACCGAAGGTCCACCGCTGGACGGTCCGGATCATCCCGGCGCCCGTCGACGACGACATGGTCCGCATGATCCAGTGGCTGAAGCTGGATCGCTCGCTACGCCTGGACGACGACATCGACTCGACGGTCCCGCCGCGCCAGCCGGAGCTTCCATCCCCGGTCGCCACTCCTCAGATGCTCCTGGCGCGACTCCTCATCCCGCTCCGCTAGAGGCGGCGGGAGTGGCGCCAAGCGCTCGGCCTGTGGACCGGACGGTCTCAACGACTAGCATTCGAGGCATGCATGGTGGCCGTTCGCCCCTCCGATCGGCACTGGCGATCCTCATAGGGCTGGCCCTCGTTCTAACGGCCTGCACCGGGGCAACGCCCGCTCCGACCCAGCCGACGGCCGACGGGGGCGCGGGTGGCGCCGAGCCGGACCCCAACGGCGAGCTGGTCACGAATATGGGCTCCGAGCCCGACACCATCGACCCGCACCGTGCCTCGTTCGTGGGCGAGATCGCGGTGATCCTGACGGTCTTCGAGGGCCTCATGACGCTCGACCCGACCACCCTCAAGCCCGTACCCGCGGTCGCGGCGAGCGACCCGACCGTCTCAGCCGACTCCAAGACGTGGACGTTCACCGTTCGCGACGGCGTGAAGTTCTCGGACGGCAACCCGGTGACCGCACAGGACTTCGAGCGCGGGTTCCTTCGGACCTGCGATCCAGCGACCCGCGGCGACTACTCGTTCGTCCTCTACATCATCGAGGGCTGCGAGGACTGGAACCTCATGGACCCGATCAG
>CAZTAI010000157.1:0-4506 GCA_964611555.1 uncultured Chloroflexota bacterium
CAAGCTCCAGGAGGCAAGGCCATGAGGTTCTTCGTCGACACCGCGGACTACGACGAGATCAAGACCGCGGTCGGCTGGGGCGTCGTCAGTGGGATCACGACCAACCCGACGCTGATCGCCCGCGCCGGCCAGGACCACGAGAAGCAGGTGAAACGCATCTGCGAGCTCGTTGGCGACGTATCGGCGGAGACCGTCACCGAGAAGAAGGACGACCTCATCGTCGAGGGCCGCCGCATTGCCTCCTGGCACAAGAACGTGATCGTGAAGGTGGCGACCACGCCGGACGGCCTCGCCGCGGGCAGGGTCCTCGCGGGCGAGGGCATTCGCATCAATGTGACGCTCTGCTTCACCGTGAACCAGGCGCTGCTCGCTGCGGCGATCGGCGCGTACTTCATCAGCCCGTTCGTGGGCCGGCTCGACGACATCGGCGAGGACGGGATCGCGCTGGTGCGCGACATCGTCACGGCCTACCGCCAGCAGGGCATCAAGACCAAGGTGCTGTCGGCGAGCCTCCGTCACCCGATGCACGTCACGCAGTCGGCGATGGCGGGCGCGGATATCGCGACGATGCCCTTCAAGGTGCTGGAGCAGCTGTACAAGCACCCGCTCACGGACGCGGGGATCGAGCGCTTCATGGCGGACTATCGGAAGACGCAAGAGCCACAGCCCGTCCGTAAGTAGCTCTGTCCGGCGGCCCTCTCCCTGTCGTCCCCTCCTATCGCTTGGGCGGCTCTCCGACGATCAGATCGCGGGGGTCGGCCCCGGCGACACCGCAGAGGTCGAGGACGCACAGCATCATCGCGGTCTCGGGATCGGTGCGGCCCTGCTTGATGGCGAGATCGGTCGCGTAGAGCGCTTCGTAGGCGCGGATCACGTCGGCGCGCGAGACGCGGCGGGCTTCGCCCCGCCAGCGGGCGATCGCGCCGGCCGATGAACGGATGGCCTTAGCGGCCTTCTCGGCATCGCTCATGTCGTTCATGCGCGCGGCGAACAGAAGGACCCGGAACTGCCAGAGCAATAGGGCGAGGATCTGCTGCGGGACCTGGCCCTCGGCCAGCAAGCGCTCCAGCTTCTCGATCGCGACGCGCGGATCTCGGCGCACCACGGCGCGGGTGAGGTCGAACACCTCGGTCTCTATCGCTCCAGAGACGAGGGCGCGGACGTCCGCGATCGTGACGGGCTCGCCCTTCGAGTAGGTGGCGAGCTTGCGCAGCTCCTGATCGATGCGGTCGGTGTCGGAGCCGACGGCGCTGGCCAGCTCGTGCACGGCCGTCGGCTCGAGCTTGGTCCCGATGAGCCGGGAGCGAGCGGTGATCCAGCCGGGCACCTGCTCGAGGCCGAGCCGCGGGATGCGCTCGACCCGGCCACCCGCCGAGGTCACGACGTCCGCGAGATCGATGCGCTCCGGTGCCGCTCCCTTGGCGCTGGCGGCGCGAGAGCGGCGGCGTGGCTGGATGCGCTCCGTGGTCGAGAGGACGAGCGCGGTGTCCGGTGGGAACGTCGGGATGAGCGCGGCGTCGGTGATCGCCTCGGCCTGCTCCACCACTACGACGCGGCGTTCGTTCGGATCGTCGAAGAGGCCCTGGCTGCGGCCGCTCATGGCGATCGCGTCGGCGCTCTCGGTGCGGGCGTCGTGGCGGGTGACACCCACGAGGTCGCGCAGGTCGGGCGACGCGACGGCCGAGAGGTCCCCGGGCGCGGTCGAGCCGTTCGAGACGAGCGCGCGCGCGAGCTCAGCGAGCCGCAGCCGGGCGCGGAACGGGTCCTCCCCCACCAGCAGGAACACCGGCCTTGTCGGTGCGGACGTGGATGCGGTCGCCATCGAGCTCGACCTCCACGGTGCCATGTCGGTCCGTCCGGTACACGGGGATCGCGGCAAGTGCGGCCAGCGTCCCGGGGGTCGGATGCCCGTACCGGTTCGAGGCGCCGACCGAGAGTAGCGCCGCCTCGGGCCGCACCGCTTCGACCAGCGCCGCTGCGTGGGCCGTGTCCGCGCCGTGGTGGGGAGGGACGTACAGACGCGCGGCCAGGTCATCCGGCGCTAGGAGGAGATCGGCGATCGCGTCGTCGGTCGCATCGCCCATGAAGAGCACCGACCCTTCGGGCGCCTCGGCGAGCAGGACCAGGTTGGCGACGCTGGGCTGGCGATCGCGGCCCGGCGCGAGCACGTGCAGCGTGATCCGGCCGAGGCGCAGGCGCGATCCCGCGCCGAGGGCAACACGACGGACGCCCCCACGCGAGATGCGCTCAGACCAGCTGCGCACGAGTGGGACGTCCGTCATTCCGAGCGGTTCGACCGCCAGCCCTACGTCGTAGCGGTCGAGGACCGCGAGGAGTCCGTTGCCGTGGTCGGCGTGCTCGTGCGTCATGACGACCAGGTCGATGCGGCGGTCCCAAGGCGGCAGCGCCTCCCCGAGCTCACGAAGCAGGCGCGATGGATCGGGGCCTCCGTCGATCAGCGCGTACCGGCCGGCGCTCTCGAGCAGGAAGGCATCGCCCTGGCCGACGTCGAGGGCACGGACCCTGAGCGCGGACGAGCGTGGCAGCGCCTGCGCCGCCAGCGCGCTCGCGACCACGACCGCGAGGCACAGGGCGATGACCGCACCGCGACCGGGCCGCGGGAGCGTGATCGGATCGACGCGAAGCGATGGCCATCGCCGCGCGCCCATGCGGGCTTCGACGAGGTGTCGGGCAAAGGTGAAGGCGGCTGGGGCGGTCCTGCCCGTGAGCGCAAGGAGGGCGGCGAGCACGAGGCCGGTCAGCGGGACGGCCGGTACCTCGACCGAAGCGAAGGGGACGCGTGCGAACAGCTCTACCGAGTGGCGTAGGGCGGCGGCCGACACGTACGCGGCTGCCGCGATCGCACCGGCCGCCCATGGCACAAGGGCACCGAGCACCGCGGTGGCCGCGCCGAAGAGCAGGATCGGCGCGAACAGCGGGACCGCAATGAGGTTGGCGACGGGCGACACCAGCGAGACCTGTCCGAAGACGGCCGCGACGATCGGGATGGTCGGAAGTGACGCGGAAAGCGTTGCCGCCAGACCCTCCGCGAGCGGCGAGGGCAGGGCCGCGAAGCGCTCGGCGAGACCCTGCTGCCAGAGGACGAGTCCCGCGGTCGCGCTCACGCTCAGCAAGAACCCCACGTCCTCGAGCGCCCGCGGGTCGATCAGGAGCATCGCGGTGACCGCGGCGCCCAGAGCGTTGCCGGCGGCCCCGCGCCGTCCGATCGCGAGGCCGACGGCGCCGACGCTCGCCATGAGCGCCGCGCGCAGCACGCTCGCCCCGAGACCGACGAGCGCGCTGTACGTGAGGACAGCTGCGACCGTCGCGACGGCGACGGCCGCGGGATGCGCTCGCCCGCGCAGTCCGAGTGCGACGGCGCTCGCGACGAGCGTCATGTTGAAGCCGGAGATGGCGAGGAGATGCGCGGTCCCGGTGGCCGCGAACGCGTCCCGGAGCTCCCGCGCGATCCCGGACCGCTCGCCGAGGACGATGCCGAGCAGGATCCCGCTCTCTGGCTCGGGAACGAGGGCCGCCAGCGGCGCGGCGAGCGCGGCGCGCATCTCCGCTAGCGGAAGCAGCGCCGGGACCTCGAACACAGGCAGCGGGACGAGCGTTCGGACCGCGATGCCGGCGCCCGCCAGAGCGCTTCCCCACCAGACGATCCGGCGTACTCGATCGGCGCTGACGACCGCGAGGAAGGTGGCGGTCGCGGCCAGCAGCGCTCCGGCGATCGCTCCGGCCATCGGGTGCCAGAGCGTGACGAGCGCGACGACGCTGGCGGTCGCTGCCGGGACGACCAGTGGGGCGCCCAGGACCGCGCTCAACGGGTGGCCACGAGGTCCTTGATGTCGGTGAACACGCGAGCGCTCACGAGTCCGCGGGTCTGCAGCTCCTCGACGCGGGCGAATGGCTTGGCCTCGCGCGAGCGGATGATCCGTGAAGCGGTCGTCGGACCGATGCCCGGGAGCGACTCGAGCTCCGCCGCTGAAGCCCTGTTGATGTCGATGGCGGTCTCCGCGGGCGATCCCACGGCGCCGGCCGGAGCCTGCTCACCCGGGCGCGGAACGTAGATGCGCATGCCGTCGCGAAGGACCTGCGCCTTGTTGATCGCCGCGGCGTCGGCTTCTGCGCTCATGCCCCCCGCCGCGACCAGCGCGTCGATCACCCTCGACCCCGCGGGCAGCTGGACCACTCCGGGACGACCGACCGCGCCGGCGACGTCCACGACGATCACGGCCCGTGCGGTCGGCTCGGGAGCGGGCTCGCTGACCTCGACGACCGGCTCGGCCTCGGCGGGGCGGAGCGCGAGGCCCAGCACGCCTCCGACGAGCGCGAGCGCCGGGACCGCGAGCAGGAGGATGCGCGGCATCCCCGAGAGATCGGCTGGGAGTTGATCGAGCGAGGATCCGGCTTTGCCGGTCCGAGCGAGTCCGCAAGCAGCGAAGCGTGCGCGGCGAAGCGGCGGCCGAAGGCGATAGCCGAGGCCCCCGCCGACCGCGCGAA
>CAZTAI010000158.1:0-4496 GCA_964611555.1 uncultured Chloroflexota bacterium
CGAGCGCGCCGTGGCCGCGGTGACGACGCCCGCGCCGCAACGCGCGGCCGCGCGACACGCGATGAGCAGCGCACCGGGATAGCGAGCCGAGCCGCCGACAACGACGACGCGGCCGCGCTGCTCCTTCCCCGTCTCGGGCGGCAGCGGCTTGAGGACCGCCCGCACGGCACGAAGGTCGATCTTCCCGGGTCGCGCCGCCGGCAGGCTAGGCCTCCGCAGATCCCCTGACCCCTACGGCCACGGCGACCGCGAGATCACGGATGTGCGAGATGGACACGCTGAGTGGATCCTTCAGGCCGAGCCGCGCCCGGCGCGTTTCGGCGCGGCCGTGCAGGGTCACGGTGGGCTGGCCCAGCGGCGTGCGCCTGATCTCGATCTCGCGCCAGCCGACGCCGCGCACGCCCATCCCGAGCACCTTCGAGACGGCCTCCTTCGCGGCCCAGCGTCCCGCCAGGTGCAGCACGTTGGTGCGGCAGTACGCGCGCTCCCAGTCCGTGTAGACGCGCCGGAGGAAGCGGTCCTCGTGCCGCTCCAGCACTCCCTTGATCCGCGCGGTCTCGATGATGTCGATCCCCACCTCGTTCGCGGCCTCGCCGCTCACTCGACCGTGACCGCCTTGGCCAGGTTGCGGGGCTGATCGACGTCGTTGCCGCGGCGATCGGCCACGTGGTACGCCAGCAGCTGCAGCGGCACGACCGCGAGCGCGGGGGCGAGCAGGTCGTTGGTGCGCGGGATGCGGATCACCTCGTCGGCGTTTGCGGCGATCTCCTCGTCGTCGTCGTGCGCGAGGGCGATGACCACGCCGGCGCGCGCCCTCACCTCGGAAATGTTCGAGACGATCTTCTTGTACACGGAGTCGCGCAGCGCGATCGCGACGACCGGCATGTGCTCGTCGATGAGGGCGTTGATGCCGTGCTTCATCTCGCCGCCCGCGGTGCCCTCCGCGTGGATGTACGAGAGCTCCTTGAGCTTGAGAGCACCCTCCAGCGCGGTCGGGTACTGGATGCCGCGCCCCAGGAACAGGAAGTCTCGCGCCTCGTGGTAGCGGTAGGCCAGGGCCTTGACCTTGGCCTCCTGAGCGAGGACGGCATCGATGAGCGTGGGCAGGTGGAAGGCCTCCGCCAGCAGCTGCCGCGAGCGCTCGGGCTCGATGCTGCCGCGGCGCTGCGCCAGGAAGATGGCGAACAGGTAGAGATCGACGACCATGGCCGTGTAGACCTTCGATGACGCCACGGCGATCTCGGGGCCCGTGTGCAGGTAGATGACGTCGTCGGCTGCTCTGGTCGCCTCGCTCCCAACGACGTTGACCAGCGCCAGCACGCGGGCGCCGCGCTCCTTGGCCTCGTGCATCGCGGCGAGCGTGTCCACCGTCTCGCCGGACTGCGTGACCGCCACGAACAGCTGGCCCTTGGTGACGACCGGCTCGCGGTAGCGGTACTCGCTCGGGATCTCCACATCGCAGGGAATGCCGGCGAGGCGCTCGATCAGGTACTTACCGACGAGCGCCGCATGGCCGGCGGTGCCGCAGCCCGCCAGAGTGATCCGTGGAAGCGCCCGGACCTGCTCGTCACTGAGCTTGAGGTCCTTGTCGAAGACAACGCGGCCCGTCGCGCGCTCGACGCGGCCGAGCAGCGTGTCCGAGATCGCGCGCGGCTGCTCGTGGATCTCTTTCAGCATGAAGTGCCGGTAGCCCGACTTCGCCGCGGCCACGGGATCCCAGGTGACGGTCGTCCGCTCCTTGGTGATCGGCGTGCCGTCCAGCTTCCGGAATGAGACGGACGTCGCGGTCAGGATGGCCAGCTCGCCCGCCTCGAGGAACGAGACGGTGCGCGTGTGCTCGAGGAGCGCGGGCATGTCGGAGGCGAGGAAGTTCTCGCCCTGCCCGTATCCGACGATCACGCCGCCGGCGTTGCTGATGCGCGCGGCGACGATCGTGCCGGGGTCCTTCGCGGAGATCAGGCCGAGCGCGGCGGCGCCTTCGAGCTTCGGCAGTACCGCGAGCGCCGCGTCCTCGAGCGTCGCGCCCTTCGCCAGCTCGTCCTCCAGGAGGTGCACGACCACCTCTGTGTCCGTCTCGGACGTGAACTTGTGGCCTGCCGCGACGAGCGGCGCCTTCAGCTCGGCGAAGTTCTCGATGATCCCGTTGTGGATGACGGCCGTGACCCCGCCGCAGTCCACGTGCGGGTGGGCGTTCTGCTCGGTCGGGCGCCCGTGCGTCGCCCAGCGGGTGTGCCCAATGCCGGTGGAGCCGGAGAGCGGGTGCTGTGCGACGACGGAGACCAGGTTGTCGAGCTTGCCTTCGGCACGGCGGATCTCGAGCTTGCCGTTCTGTTGCACCGCAACGCCCGCCGAGTCGTATCCCCGGTACTCGAGGCGCCGGAGCCCGCCGACGAGCAGGGGCGTCGCGTCACGAGACCCCACATACCCGACGATCCCGCACATCTACTTAAGAGCCTCCTCGGCGACTCGCGCCAGACGCTGCGCGGTAGTGGCGGCGAGCGTCTCGACGCGCGACTCCACCAGTATCCGTAACACTGGCTCCGTGCCCGACGGGCGCACCAGGATCCGGCCCCCACCCTTCTCTAGCGTCTCGCGGGCCAGCTCGTATTCCTTCCGGAACGACGGCTCGCTCTCCCACTCCGCGCGGCGGGCCACCCGTACGGCGACGAGCGTCTGCGGCCACCGCTCCACCTCGTCGGCGAGCTCGGCGAGGCGCCGGCCCTCCGCGATGACCAGATGGAGGACCTCGAGCGCCGTGAGGATCCCGTCGCCGGTGGTGGCGAGCTCGCGGAAGATCACGTGCCCGGACGGCTCGCCGCCGAAGAGGGCACCTAGCTCGTCCATCTTCTCCCACACGTACCGGTCCCCGACGGCGGCGCGGACGAGGTCGATGTTGTCGCGCCGCAGCGTCGCCTCCGTGCCCCCGTTGGTCATGACCGTTCCGACCACGAGCCGGGGCACGAGGCGTCCGAGGCGGGCGAAGTGGCGCGCCGTTAGGGCCAGCACCACGTCGCCGTCGTGGAGGCGGCCGCTGTGGTCGACCATGACCAGTCGGTCGCCGTCGCCGTCGAAGGCAAAGCCGATGTCGGCCTTCCGCTCGACGACAGCGGCCTGCAGGCGCTCGGGGTACGTGCTGCCGCAATGGTCGTTGATGTTCAGGCCGTCTGGCGTGTCACAGAGAGTGATGACCTCGGCTCCGGCGTGGGCGAAGACGCTCGGTGCGACGCGGTACGTGGCGCCGTTCGCGCAGTCCAGCGCGATGCGCATGCCGCCGAGCGCCGGGGCCTTCGAGGCGAGGAAGTCCTCGTACGACTTCACGAGGCCGCGCTCGTCGCCCACCAGCCCGATGCCGCCCTCGGTCGGGCGGGCCAGCTCGTCCTCCGCGGTCATGAGCGCCTCGATGCGCGCTTCGACCGCGTCGCCCAGCTTGAACCCGCGCTGGTCGAAGAACTTGATGCCGTTGTCGGGCGCGGGGTTGTGTGAGGCGCTGATCACCGCGCCGGCGATGAACCCCTGTGTCCGCGTCAGATACGCGAGACCCGGGGTCGGAACGTGGCCGACCAGCCGAACCTCCATGCCCACCGAGCAAAGGCCGGCGGCGAGGGCGCTCTCGAGCATTCGACCGGAGCGGCGCGTGTCGCGGCCGATCACGACCCGGTGCCCCTGGCCGCCCAGCACATGGCCCGCCGCGCGCCCCAGGCGCAGCGCGAGCTCGGGCGTGAGGTCCTGGTTGGCGATGCCGCGGATGCCGTCGGTGCCGAAGAGCTTCGCCATCAGGGGTTCGGGGAAGCCGTCGCGCTTGTGATGGTGACCGTCACCTGCTGTGGCTGCACCGACTCCAGCGTCGTACCGCCAGGAGCGGTCACGCCCACGGGCAGCGTGTACGTCCCCGGGCCACGACCCGTGACATCGACCGCCGCGATCACCGAGCCGCCACCGAGCCCGGACAGCGTGGGCACGGAGCCACCCAGGATGACCGTGATGGTCTCGGGCGAGACCGTCGCGGTGAGCCCCGGCCCCACTCCGTTGGTGCGCACAGCCACCAGAGGGAACGGCCGCGTCCCGACCAGCGTGACGACCGTCACGCGAACGGTGGCCTCGGCCGGGCCGAGCGTCGAGATGCCCTCGGGAAGCACGAGCGGGACGGTGAAGCCGCGGCTGCTGTTGATGCCGCCCACGTCCACGAAGGCCGTCTGGATCCGGTCGAGGGTCTCGATGTCGCCGCGCTCGCCGCTGACCGTGACCGCGAGGGGCTCGGTCGCGAACCTCGAGATCCAGTAGCCCGTCGCGACCTCTCCGCGAAGCCTCGCGGCGACAGGCACGGTGCGCGTAGTGGCGGTCGAGAGCAGCGGAACGCTGATCTGGACGCCGGCGGGATCGATCTCGAGACCCTCGACTGGCTGGCCCGACGCATCGACCGGGACGGGACGCACGTCCTGGGCCAGATCGACCGGAGCGTCGCCGAACTGCACCGTCGCGAACACCGCGGTGACCGA
>CAZTAI010000159.1:0-4490 GCA_964611555.1 uncultured Chloroflexota bacterium
CGATGATCTCCACGCTGCTCGCGATCATCGATCCGGGCGACGAGGTCGTGGTGCTGGAGCCGTTCTACGAGAACTACGGCCCGGACACCGCGATATGCGGCGCCGTCCCGGTCTATGTTCCCTTAAGGCAGCCGGACAACACGTTCGATCCGGATGAGCTTCGCAAGGCGTTCTCGGCGAGGACGAAGGCCATCATCCTCAACACGCCGAACAACCCGACCGGCCGCGTGTTCACGCGCGCCGAGATGGAGACGATCGCGGCGCTCTGCCGCGAGTTCGACGTCATCGCCGTCACGGACGAGATCTACGAGCACATCCGGTACGACGGCGAGCACATCCCGATGGCCACGCTGCCCGGGATGGCCGAGCGCACGGTCACGATCTCAGGTGCGAGCAAGACCTTCTCGGTGACGGGCTGGCGCGTGGGCTGGATCGTCGCGCCGCCCGAGCTCAGCGGCGGGATCCGGAAAGTGCACGACTTCGTCACTGTTGGCGCTCCAGCGCCGCTGCAGGAGGCGGTCGCCGCCGGGCTCGCGATGGGCCGCCCGTACTACGGGAAGCTCTCAGGGGAATACCGCGAGCGCCGTGACCTGCTGTTCGGCGCGCTAGAGCGCGCGGGCTTCTCGCCGCGCCGGCCGGACGGCGCCTACTACATCCTCTGCGACATCTCGCGCTTCGGGTTCGCGGACGACGTCGCCTTCGCGCACTGGCTGGTCCGCCAGGTCGGCGTGGCGGGCGTGCCGGGCTCGTCCTTCTATTCGCGCCCCGAGCTGGGGCGGCACCTCATCCGCTTCACGTTCTGCAAGACGGAGGACGTGCTGCGCGAGGCGGCGCAGCGCCTGGAGCGGACCGCGGAGCTCAGTAGCGCTCGAGGGTCCTGAGCAGCTTCGCTTCGTGCATCTCCGAGATGCGATCACGCCGGTAGCGCTCCGCGATGACCGCCTGGATCCCGCTGTCGAGGCGGAACGTCGGCGCGACGGACGAGGTCGCCGGCGATACACCGGGCGTGATGTTCGTCAGCCTCCGCTGCGCGGCGTCCGCCTCGTCGAGGCGGCCCAGAGCGCGCAGAGCGTTCGGCAGGCTCGTGCGCAGCATGAAGATGCCCGTTCCGCTTCCAAGATCGAGGCCCTTCTCGATGGCCGTGACGGCTTCCTCGAAGAGCGCGAACTGGTACGCCGCCTCGCCGTAGCCGATCCACGCGGCCGACGTGCCCTGCGCGAGCGCCTCGGCCCTCATGCGCTCGTAGTGGCGCTGGCGCATGACGTAGTCGTTCCACCTCTCGCCGATGATCGAGCGAAGCAGCGGCTCGTCCTCGGGCGCGTAGATGACCATGTAGCGGTACGAGAACGACTGCCAGTTCCTGGCGAACCATGAGTACGAGAGCGCCACGTTGTTGCCGAGCATCGGGTCGTTCACGTAGAAGACGCCCTTGGCGTCGTCGTAGCCGCGCACCGTGCGCCAGTGCGAGATGCGCGAGATGGTCGGATCCTGCATCCACTGCGTGACCATCGGCGCGAACCCATTGGTGACCAGCTGCTTGATCTCGTCGTTCGTGCCGCTCATCCGCCACATGGACTTGAGGCCGAAGCGCTGATCCACCCAGGGACCGACGCCCTGCGGGCCCATGCCACGGCGCACGTCGGTGCCGCGGAGCGCCAGGCGCGCGACCTCCTGGCTCTCGTCGATGCCCAGGACCGATAGGGCCATGACCACCGCGGCGGGACCGCAGTTGTTGAGCGACTGCCAGACGTGCTTCATGGGCCCGAGCGTGGCGGCGGGGAGCGCCGGCTGGGGCACCACGGCCGGCTCGGGCGCGGGCACGATCCCCGGGTCGTTGACGGTCGAGACATTCGCCGCGGACATCGGCGGGTCCGCCTGCGCGACCGCGGGCTGGGTCACGTTCTGAGGAGCCGCCGCGGGTGTAGTGCCCGCTGCCAGGCCGCAACTGGTGAGGACGACGGCGAGCGCGGATGCCAGCGCGAGGCGGTGTCTCACCCTGGAAATGGTACGTGTAGGGGACATCTCAGGATCACGGCATAGCATCGGCCTGTGACCTCCGGAACGCTCACGCGCGGGCGGCTCACCGAGCATCCCGTATGGCGCCGAGCGCTCGCTTCCGACGATCTCACCGCGAGGCTCGTGCTGCCCGTGATCGTGTCCGGAGCGGTCGAGGACCGCGAGCGCGTCGAGGGCGGCGGCGGGCTCTCGCGCCTCTCGATCACCGAGACGGTGCGCGAGGCCCGCAGTGCCGCTGCCGCGGGGATCGCCGGACTCCTGCTGTTCGGCGTGAGCGACCGCAAGGACGAGAACGCGGTGCTCGCGAGCGAGCGCGATCACGTCCTGCCGCGCGCGATCCGCGCCGTGAAGGATGCGGTCCCGGACATGGCGGTGGCGACCGACGTCTGCGTGTGCGCCTACACCGCTCATGGCCAGTGCGTGCTGTTCTCGGGAGGCTCGGCCGACATCGGCGCGACGCTCGAGCGCCTGGCCGAGATCGCGCGCGTCCACGCGGAAGCCGGCGCCGACCTTCTTGTCCCTTCGGGCATGCTCGACGGGACCGTTGCCGCGATCCGCGGCGCCCTGGCCGCGAGCCACGCCGAGCTCCCTGTCGCCGCGATGGCCAAGCTCGAGAGCGCGCTCTACCGCGCCCACCGCACCGCCGTTGGCGGTGTTCACGTGTCCGACCGCGCCGTCCCGTTGCTCGATCCCACCGACCGCTCCGCGGCGCAGGCCCGCGTCGCGCGCGACGTCGCGCACGGCGCCGACGCGGTCGTGGTCAAGCCCGGGATCGCCGCGCTCGACGTGCTCGCGGCGGTCGCGGCGAGCGTGGACCGGCCCGTGATCTCGTACCACACGGCGGACGAGCACGCGCTCTTCACCAGCGAGAGCGATGTCGACGGACCAGCCGCCGAGCGCGAGATGATCGCCGCCTCGCGGCGCGCTGGCGCCGACCTCGTCATCACGTACGGAGCGCTGACAAGCATCTAGCGGCATCGCGGTGCTAGCGTGCGAGCTAGTGGAATACAGCCGCACCGTCCTTCCGAACGGGATCCGCGTACTCGTGTCCGAGATGCCCGAGACGAGGTCCGTCTCCATCACGATGTACGTGGGCGTGGGCTCGCGCGCCGAGTCGCGCGCGAACGCCGGCACCAGCCACTTCCTCGAGCACATGCTCTTCAAGGGGACCGCAAAACGACCCACGGCCGCTGAGGTCAGCTGGGCCGTCGAAGCGCTCGGCGGGTCCGTCAACGCCTCGACCGATCGCGAGGTCACCAGCTTCAGCTCGCGCGTTCCCGCCCGCCACTACGCGATCGCGCTGGATGTGATCGCCGACATGATCCGCGCGCCGCTGCTGCGAGCCGGCGACCTCGAGATGGAGCGCAACGTGGTCGTCGAAGAGATCCGCATGTACAAGGACCAGCCGCAGGACCGCGTCCACACGCTCATCGACGAGCTCCTCTACCCGAACCATCCGCTGGGGTGGGAGATCGCGGGCCGCGAGCCCGTGGTCCGTGCCATGACCGCGGACGGGCTGCGCGCCTTCATGGACGCCGGCTACGCGCCGGGGCGCATGGTCATCGCGCTCGCCGGGAAGCTGAACGCCGCCGAGGCGACGCAGGCCGTGGGGGAGCACCTCGGGCATCTCAAGGCGCGTCCGGGCTTGCCCTTCGCGCGGGCGCCAAAGCCCTCACGCACGCGCTCGCGAGTACGCGCGCGCGCCGGGAAGCAGGTGCACCTGTGTATCGGATGGCGAGGAGTGCCGCAGCGCCACGCCGACAAGTGGATCCTGGACATGCTCAACGCCGTCCTCGGCGAGGGGATGTCGAGCCGCCTCTTCCTCGAGATCCGCGAGAAGCGGGCGCTCGCCTACGACGTCCACTCCTACGAGGCCAACTACAGCGACGTGGGGCACCTGGTGATCTACGCCGGCGTCGCTCCGGAGAAGGTCCAGGAGGCGTCGGCGGCCGCGCTCCGAGAGGTGGCACGTCTGCGCGAGGAGCCGGTGGGGGAGAACGAGCTGGCACGGATACGTGACTTTGTGAAGGGTCGCATCGAGCTCCGCCTCGAGGACACGCGCGGGGTGGCGGGCTGGCTTGCGGGGCAGGAGATGTTCTACGACCGCATCCGCACGGTGGACGAGATCTGCGAGATCGTGGATTCGATCGGTCCCGCGGACATCCAGCGTGTGGCGCGGCAGTATCTGCGGCCGGAGCTGGCGTACGTGTCGGCGATCGGACCGCGCAGCGCGATCGCGGGCTTGAGCGCGCCCGAGCCGGATGTGATGGAGTTGGCATCGTGACGGAGACGTCGAGCGTCCAGCGCACGCTTGTGGTGTTCAAGCCCGACGCGGTCCAGCGCGGGATCGTCGGCGAGCTCCTCGCGCGGTTCGAGCGCCGGGGCTTCCGCCTCGCCACGGTGCGCGCCTTGAAGGTCGAGCGCGCGATGGCCGAGAAGCACTACGCCGTCCACAAGGGCAAGTTCTTCTTCGA
>CAZTAI010000160.1:0-4485 GCA_964611555.1 uncultured Chloroflexota bacterium
GCGATGCCGTACTCGGCCAGCTGGTGCATCTCCTGCGTGCGCACCTGGATCTCGACGGGCTGGCCGTCGGGGCCCATGACCGCGGTGTGCAGCGACTGGTAGAGGTTCGGCTTGGGAACGGCGATGTAGTCGTCGAACTGGCCGGGGATCGGGGTCCACAGGCTGTGCACAACGCCGAGCGCCGCATAGCAGGCGGGCACGTCGTCCACGACCACGCGGATCGCGAGCAGGTCGTAGACCTCGTTGATCGAGACGGTCTTCCGGCGCATCTTCTGGGCGATGGACCAGAGGTGCTTGGCGCGGCCGCTGATCTCAGCGGCGACGTTGGCCTTCTCCAGCTCCTCGCCCAGCGTGCGCATGGCCTGGTCGATGTAGCGGTCCCGCACCTGCCGGCGTGCCGCCAGCTGCTCCGACAGCTCCCGGTACTGGTCCGGCTCGAGCTCCTTGAACGCCAGGTCCTCGAGCTCCCACTTGATCTGCCAGATGCCCAACCGGTGAGCCAAGGGGGCGTAGATCTCCATCGTCTGCTTCGCGATGCGCGTGCGCTTCTCGGGCGCGAGCGGACCCAGCGTCCGCATGTTGTGGAGGCGGTCGTAGAGCTTGATGACCACAACGCGGAGGTCCGTGGCCATGGCCAGGAACATCTTGCGGAGGTCTTCTGCCTGGCGCTGCTCCGCCGTCGCGGTGCGTAGCACGCCGACGCGTGAGAGCTTGGTCACGCCCTCGACCAGCCGGGCGACCTCGTCCCCGAATTCCCGCCGCAGATCCTCGTTCGTCCGGTCCGTGTCCTCGGGGACGTCGTGCAGCAGCGCCGCCGCGATGCTGGGCGCGTCCAACCCCAGCTGCGCGATCAGCAGGGTGACCGCCACGGGATGCTCGATGAACGGCCCGCCCGTGACGCGTTTCTGGCCCTCGTGCGCGACGGCCGCGTACGCGTGCGCCCGCTTCACCAGCTCGATGTCGGCGGCGGCGTAGTGCCGCTGCGTCATCTCCTCGACGATGGATCCCAGGTCGGCGGGTCCACGGCGCTGCGCGCGCAGCCGGTCAGTGACGCCGACGATGCGGGTGATCGCTCCCTGTATGCCGGTGGGCTGGGGCCGGATGATCGCGGGCTCGGCCATCTAGACGACCGCCGTCAGCGCGGCGAGCAGCGCCACGTCCGGCCCGGCGACCTCGCTCATGCGATCGGCCGTGCCGACCGGCCCGAGGTCGCGCAGCTCCAGCTCGACGAAGCCGCGAAGCCCGGTGCCGACCGTCACCACGGCATCGACGCGTCCCTCGAGCGTCAGATCCTCCACATGGCCGCCGCGCCGGAAGGCCATCGCGTCGAACGTGAACCTTCCGACCGTGACCTTGCATCGCAGGTGATCCGCATCCGCGCCGACCTGACGCGCGCCGTAGACCTTCACGTCCCGCAGGAGCAGGTGCGGCCGCGGATTCGCCGATCCGCACGGCTCGAGCAGCGCGAGGTCGAGCGCGAGGCGTGGCGTGAGGGCCTCCGGCTCGATCTGCGCGTCGACGACGATCGTGGGGACCGGCCGCACGCCGCCCAGGTGCCGCTTCACGACGCCGTCCAGACGCTCGCGGAACTCGTCGATGCGGTCGGCGCTGATGGAGAAGCCCGCGGCCATGGCGTGCCCGCCGTGCTTCCGCAGGAGGTCGCCGCACTCCGCCAGCGCCTCGGCGATGTGCACTCCGGCGATGGAGCGGCAGCTGCCCTTCCCCTCGCCATCGGCGATCGCGATCACCGCCGCCGGCCGGCCGTGGTCCTCGACCAGTCGCGATGCGGCGAGCCCCACGATGCCGGCGGGCCACTCGGCATCGGCGACCATCGTCATCCACGCGTCGGGTCGCTCGAGGGCCTTCTCGCGCGCGCCGCGCACCACGAGCTGCGTCAGCCGCTGGCGCTCGGTGTTCTTCTCTTCCAGGCGCTCGGCCAGCGCCTTCGCCTCTACTTCGTCTTCCGTCAGAAGCAGGCGCAGCGCGTCCTCCGCGTCCGCGATGCGGCCGGCGGCATTGAGGCGCGGGCCGATGACCCAGCCGATCTCCGATGCCGTGATGTGCCCGAGGCGGAGTCCGGCGCGCTGAGCCAGTGCGCGTAGGCCGACGATGGGCGACGCGTTAAGGGCCGCGAGCCCGCGGCGCACCAGGTGCCGGTTCCCGGCACGGAGCGGTACGACGTCGGCGACGGTCGCCACCGCGGCGAGCTGCAGCAGCTCCGCTTCGTGTTGGGCGTAGAGCTCTGGCCCCATGAGCTCGCGCGCGACCACGAAGGCAACACCGGCGCCCGCCAGATCCTTGTCCGGCGATGGATCGTCCGGCCTCCGCGGGTTCACCACCGCGTACGCGTCGGGGATGACCGGCGGCGGATGGTGGTGGTCCGTGATGATCAGGTCGAGGCCCAGCTCGCGCGCGAGCGCGGCCTCCGCGACCGCGGTGATGCCGCAGTCGACCGAGATCACGAGGTTCGCCTTGTCGGCGGCGAGCTTGCGAAGGGCCAGGGCATTTATGCCGTAGCCCTCCTCGTAGCGGTCCGGGATATACGCGCCGACCTTGAAGCCGAGGCGGCGGAACGCCCGGACCAGCACGGCGCTGCCGGCGACCCCGTCCACGTCGTAGTCCCCATAGACGACGATGCGCTCGCGAGCCGCGAGCGCACGACGGATCCGCTCGACCGCCTTCTCCTGGTCGAGCATCGGCGGTCCGGCCTCGGTGGGTCTCGCCTCGAGGAAGCCGGGCATGTCCGCCGGAGCGAGACCGCGCGCGGCCATGATCCGGGCCACCAGGCTCGGGATGCCGCTCGGCGTCTCCCCCACGGTGGCGACCGGCAGGATCCAACGGCGCTGCGCGATGAGGGGCATCTCGCCTCCAAGTATCTCGCACGAACGTTCGCTTGACCCTTTTCCTCTGGCACTATCGGCACATGGCACCAACGAGCGAGATGACCGCGGCCGACCTCGTCCTGCGTCCGGCCACGCCCGAGGACGCGGCGTTCGCGGCCGACATGTATACGGAGCTCCAGCCCGACGACCCGGAGGACCCCGTGCTGTGGAAGCACTGGTGGGCGAATGTCGATCCGACCGCGACCGTCCGCCGCTTCGTCGCGATGTTGGACAGCAAGCCGGCCGGCCTGGCCGGGATCCAGCACCCCTCGTGGGACAAGATGCCGGAGCGGTACTCGAGGGTCGTTGGCGAGGCGGTGCAGCCACTGCGGACCAAGGAAAGGGTCGACGCGCTGCTGGCCTTCAGCGAGGAGCTCGCCTCGAGGGACGGCGCCCTCCGGGCGACGACGTGGGCCTGGGAGTGGGACGCGCCACGCATCGGCTGTCTGACGGAGCGTGGCTACAAGGAGGAGCGCCGCGGGCGCTTCTGGGAGCTCGACCTGGTGGCCAACCGCGCCAAGCTGGAGGAGATGACCCGCGCCTCTCGGGAGAGCATGCGCCGGCAGGGCATCCGCGTCCTCACGGTCGCGGACGATCCGGATCCCGAGAAGTACCGCAAGATCTGGCTGGTCAGCGAGGAGGCCTCGCAGGACGTCCCGACCACGGTCCCGCATGTCCCTACGCCCTTCGAAGTCGCCCGCAAGTGGTTCGACTCCCCGGGGATCAGCGAGGACCGCATGTGGATCGCGCGCGTCGGCGACGACATCGTCGGGATCTCGGCGCTGTCCTATCCGCCGGTACGCGGGGTGGTCGCCACCGACTGGACCGGTACGGCACGCTCGATCCGCGGCAAGGGCGTGGCTCGGGCGCTCAAGTGCGAGACCGTCATGCAGGCCATCGCCCTCGGCGTCGACCGCGTCCGGACCGACAACGACTCGAAGAACAAGCCGATCCTCCACATCAACGACTCCATGGGCTACCGGCCGCGGCCGGAGATGATCCAGTTCATCAAGGAGCTGGCAGGCAGCTGACCTCCGCACCCGACGCGGGCCTGAGTCTCCAGGAGCGCTATGCGGCGCGATCGACGTGCTTCGGCTGCGGCCCGGCGAACGCCGGCGGCCTGCGGATCCGCAGCTTCGAGCGGGACGGTGAGGTGTGGATGCGGTTCCACGCGAAGCCCGAGCACGAAGCCTTCCCGGGCCACCTGAACGGAGGGATCGCCGGCTCGCTCGCGGATTGCCACATGAACTGGGCCGCCACGTACCACTTGATGCGTGAGGGCGGTCTGGACGCTCCTCCGTGCACCGTGACCGCCGAGTATCAGATCCGCTTCCTGCGGCCGATCCCGACCGCGGGCGACATCGAGCTCGTCGCGCGCGTGGTGGAGGCCAAGGTCGACCGCGCGACCGTCGAAGCCACGCTCAGCGCCGGTGGCCGCGAGTGCGCGACGGCGCGCGGCACGTTCGTCGCGGTGAAAGAGGGCCATCCCGCCTTCCACCGCTGGTAAGACACGCGGCATTCGCCGCGGCTGTACACCACGGCAGACGCTCCGCGTCAGCCGATGTTGTAACTAGCCCGCGAGCCGCAGCACCTCGAGCGTGAA
>CAZTAI010000161.1:0-2359 GCA_964611555.1 uncultured Chloroflexota bacterium
GTCGGTCCGGGGATGCCGCCGCCACGCGGGTACAGCTGGCCGGGCGGCCGCGTGACCACGATGGCCGCCGCCTCGGCTGCGTCTGCAGCTGGAAAGAGCACGGGGCCCTTCAGCCGCTTCGATCAGAGCGGCAAGCGGATCTTGGCCCTGGCTCAGGACGAGGCGGTCCGCTTCAACCACAACTACATCGGAACTGAGCATCTGCTCGCCGCGGTGGTCCGCGACACGGAGGGAATCGCCGCACGCGCGCTGGACGAGCTTGGTGTGGAGCTCAGCAAGGTCCGCACAGCGCTCGAGTTCATCATCGGCCGCGGCAATGAACCGACGGCGCCGTCCGACATCACCCTCAGCCCGCGCACGAAGAAGGTGCTTGAACTGGCCGTGGATGAGGCGGACAAGCTCGGTCATCAGTGGGTGGGGTCGGGGCACATCCTCCTGGGACTCGTCCGAGAAGGGGAAGGCATCGCTTCCGGGATCCTCGAGTCCCTTGGCGTATCGCTCGACAGCGTGCGGCAGAGGGTCCTTGTGATCATGAGGCGCAGTCCCTGACGATCCTCTCCGTCCAGGCGGTAACGAAGCGATTCGCCGATCGCGTCCTCTTCAAGGACGTTTCGTTCCGCCTTGCGCGCGGCGATCGCGCAGGGCTCGTCGGTCCGAACGGGACCGGCAAGACGACCCTGCTGCGCATCGCGTCCGGCGGCGACGAGCCGGACTTCGGGAACGTTGCGCTCGCGCGCGGGACGCGCATCGGCTTCCTGGAGCAGGAGACCTTGCTCGACACGCCGGGCACCGTCGAGGAGCACGCGCGCGGCGCGGCCGCCCACATCCGCGAGCTCGCCGATGCCATGCGCGACCTGGAGCCGCAGCTCGGGAGCGGCGGTGCCGAGGTCCTCGACCGATATTCGGAGGCGCAGCACCAGTTCGAGCACGCGGGCGGGTACGACTTCGACGCGACGGTGAAGCGCGTCCTCGACGGGCTCGGCCTCGGTCCGCTCTCACAGCGGACGGTGGCGACGCTCTCCGGCGGCGAGCGTACGCGGCTCGGTCTAGCGCGGCTCCTGCTCGACGATCCGGACCTGCTGCTGCTGGACGAGCCGACGAACCATCTCGACATCGCGGCGCTGGAGTGGCTGGAGCGCTTCCTCCTCGAGCGCGATGCGACGATCCTGGTCGTCTCCCATGACCGGTGGTTCCTGGACCGCGTGACCTCGCGCACGCTCTCGTTCGAGAGCGGGACCGTCGTCGAGTACCGCGGCGCGTACTCGCACTACGTGCGGCAGCGCGCGGACAGGGAGGCCGCCACCGCCCGTGCGGCGGGGCGCCAGGCCGAGGAGATCGCGCGGACGGAGGAGTACATCCGCAAGTACGGCGCGGGACAGCGCTCCAAGCAGGCGCGCGGCCGGGGAAAGCAGCTGGCCCGGCTCGAACGGATCGAGGGTCCAGCCCGCGAAGCGCGCCACACCTGGAGCCTCGAGGCCGCGCACATGCCGAGCGACGCCGTGCTGACCACGACTCCGCTGGCGATCGGCTTCGAGAAGCGCAAGCCGATCCTGCGCACGCCGGCGCTTCGCGTCTCACGGGCTTCGCGCGTGGCGCTCGTGGGACCGAACGGAGCGGGGAAGACCACGCTGGTCCGGACGCTGATCGGCGAGCAGTCAGCTCTCGACGGCTACGTGTCGAGCGCACCGACGGCGCGGGTCGCGTACCTCGCGCAGGCTCAGCTGGACCTCGGCAGCGGGACGGTGATCGACGCGCTGCGCGCGGCCACCGGTCTGGGCCAGCAGGAGGCCCGCGACCATCTGGCGCGGTTCCTGTTCCGCGGGGAGGAGGTCATCCGTGACGTCTCCGTCCTCTCCGGGGGCGAGCGGACGCGGCTGGCGCTTGCGCGCCTCGCCGCGCGAGAGGCGAACCTACTGGTGTTGGACGAGCCCACGAACCACTTGGATGTTTCGGCGCGTGAAGCACTGGAGACGGTCCTCCTCGGCTATCAAGGGACGATGGTCCTGGTGAGTCATGACCGCTACCTCATCGACAAGCTCGCCACGGAGGTCTGGCTCGTGGACGGCGGCACGCTCCAGCGTCACGAGGGCAACTGGTCTTCGCTTCAGAAGGATCGAGCATCCGCGGACGCTCGGGCCGCGGGTCGCGCGCCGACGCGTGGGTCAGCGAGGGCTGCGGGTGACGCGGCGAGCGGGGATGCCGCGCGAGGGGGAGTGGAGGGGCCCCGCCCGCACGAGGCACGCGAGCATCAGAGGCCCAGGCGGGGAGGCCAAACCCCGAGCGCGGCGCCCCCGAGCCGCGGCAGGACCCGCAGCCCGAGTGCCGGCGGACGTGCTTCGAAACATCTGACTGCCCTCGA
>CAZTAI010000161.1:2459-4467 GCA_964611555.1 uncultured Chloroflexota bacterium
GCCGTCGTCCATCAGGAGCAGAGCCGCGGGACGGTGGGCTACAGCGCGATCGTCCAGCGGTTCGGCACGAAGATCCTGGGCGAGGACAAGGAGATCGACCGCGCCAAGCTGGCGCAGGAGGTCTTCGCCGATCCGCGGAAGCTCTCGGACCTTGAGAAGATCATCCACCCGCGCGTCATCGCACGCACCCTGGAGGCGCGCTCGATGCTCAAGGACGGCGACGTCCTCGTGATCGAGGCCATCAAGCTGCTGGACTCGCCCACGCGTGGCATCTGCGACCAGATATGGGTCGTGACCGCGCCACGCGAGGCGATGCTCGACCGGCTGGAGGCACGCGGCGTATCGCGCGCGGAGTCGGAGGCGCGGCTACGCCATCAAAGGAGCGAGGCGGACTTCCGTTCCGCGGCGGATGTGATCATCGAGAACGCCGGCGTCCGCGAGGCGACCCTCGAGCAGGTGCGCCGCGCCTGGGAGTCGCTCCGCTAGGGGATCGGGGCGACGCGCTCGGGGATCGGGAACCTGAAGGCCTCGTACACGGTCCCGAACGTAGCACCTGTGGTGACCGCCGCGCGGTCGTCGCCCGGAGCGCGCAGGAGCATCTGCAGCGTTCCTCCAGCGGCCTGGATGTAGGCGAGGCGCTCGGCCAGCGTCGTGTCGACACGGATGGTGTAAACGGCGGCGTCACGCGAGAGGATCGGGACAGGTCCGAGGATGATCTTCGCGACCGTGTCCGCGAACTCCTTGGGCTCGTCCTCGGGAGCGACGACCTCGCCCTCCGCGGGCACTTCGATATCGAGCTTCGCGAGCGGATCGAACGGGAACACGTACATCACGTCGACCACGTCGCCCGCCACGAGGATACCGCCCACCGCGAAGTTGTCCGGCACCGTGATGGTCATGATCCGGTAGGCGGGTGAGTTCGGCTCGAAGGTCTCATTCGCCGGGAAGACCGTGAACGCCCGGTCGGCGGCCGCGAACTTCGTCGGCAGGATCGGCTCGTTGATCGAGACCGCCTGCGTGAGGACCTTGCCGATCGCCTCCTCCGCGGTCTTGAGCGCCGTAGGAGGCGCGACCTCGACGTTGACCTTCGCCACCTTGACGTCCGCGGCCACGAGCGCCGTGCGGGCCGGGATGTCCCGGATCGCTACGAGGACGTCGGTGGTCGGCAGCACCGGCGGCGGCTGCGCCTGCTGCGCGCTCGAGACAAAGAAGAAGGTGCCGGCCCCGGCGCCCAGCGCCAGGAGGATGCCGACGATCAGGATGAGGCGCGCGCGTCGCTTCGGATCCACCGGCTACCCCTTCCTCAACTCGCGAGACCCTATCTCAGTTGATGACGACGGTCACGCGTCCAGGCAGGCGCAGCCACTGACCTTGCTCGCCTGATGCCTTTGACGTGTCGTCGGGCAAGAAGGTATCGAGCAGCGGGACAAAGACCTGCTGGTGATACCAGGCTGTGACCTCCATGTAGTAGCCGCGGCGCGCGTCGTTCGCGCTGACGCCGGTCGGGATCGAGTAGCAGATGGTGATGTCGCCGTCCTTCCACGCGGCCGTCGGTGTGGGGGATTGGCTGAAACAGTCGCTCGCGACGGTGCCAGCCGCCCACACGGCGTCGCCCGAGTTGAAGTTGTCGTTCGACCCGCTGGTGGGGATGTTCAGGATCCCGCGGCCCGCGATGATCCGCTCGCGGACCCCGTCATGCCTCGTCTCCTCGTTCACCGTTGCGGTGGAGGAGGCGTCGAAGACGGAGATCGAGCCCCAGCGGGCTCCCTCGCGCACGGCGTTGTTCACCGTGAGATACGCCGCGAATACGAGCCCGAACTGCATGATCCCCATGAGGATGTACATGAGGATCGGCAGGAGAAGGGCGAACTCCACTATGTTCTGGCCGGTCTCTTCGGCGATGAAGCGGCGTATCACAGGCCTACAATGATGGTCGATCCTGAGCTGGCTCCGGACCCGAACACCTGTTCTAGGATGTGGACGTGACCCCCACCGAGACCCTGAGCCT
>CAZTAI010000162.1:0-2391 GCA_964611555.1 uncultured Chloroflexota bacterium
GTAGATGACGAAGCGCCCGTCCTGGCGGCTGCGCGCAAGGCCGGCGCGCACGAGGCTGCCGTGGCGACGCACGGCATCGCGCAGGCGAGGCATCAGCGCGTCGAGGCTGAGCTCGTCGATCGCCGCCCCGTAGATGCCCGAGATGAGCGGTCCGGCGAGCCGGTCGACGACGGCATCGCCGACGCGCCGGCGCAGGAACGCGCCGATGGACACGTCACCAGCCGACCGGTCCGCGGGTACGGCGATCTCCATCGCGGCGCGCAGCTTCTCGAGCGGCGTGAACAGTGGACTCGCGAGGAACGGGGCGAAGCGCGTCGGGATGCCCAGGCCCGTGCCGTCCGGCCCGGGCACGAGGCGCTCGTCGTGCCACACGAAGGTGCCGCCCGGCTCGAGCGGCGGGACCACCTCGTCCCCCAGCCCGAGCTCGGTGCACAGCGCGAGGGCCACCGGACGCAGGGCCAGGAACGAGTCCGGGCCGCGCTCGGCGAGGAAGCCGCCGACGCGGTCCGTCGCGATCTTCCCACCGAGGGTCGATGAGCTCTCGACGAGGGTGACGCCGGCGCCCGCGCGCACGAGGGCATGTGCCGCCGCGAGACCGGTGATGCCGCCCCCCACGACCAGGACCGTCAGGCGAGCATCTCCCATGCGGGCGCCTGACGCGGCGGGACATACGCGCAGAGCGGGTCGCTCCCGAGCGGATCGCCCGTCCGCGCGTACGCGCGCGCCCGCGACCCTCCGCAGATCAGCGCGAAGGGGCAGTCGCCGCACTTGCCCTTGAACGCGCGCGCGTCGCGCAGGGCCCTGAAGAGCGGATGCGCGCGGTACACCTCGGCCAGCGACGCCGTGCGCACGTCGCCGCACGGGATGGGGAGGAAGCCGGAAGGGTGGATGACCCCGTCGTGCGCGACGAACACGATCCCGTTCCCGTCGCGCACGCCGAACCCGCGTCCGACGGGCGAGCGCTCAATGGCGTCCGGGTCCATCCCGGCGCGTCGCATCCGTGTGACAGCGACGCGGCGGTAGTGCATCGCCTTGGTCGTCTTGACCGGGAACGGCGACCTCGCCTCGAGGTCGAGCAGCCAGCGGAAGAGCCGCTCCGAGCGCGCCGGCGACACCTCGCGGAGCTCGGCGCCGCGGCCGACCGAGATGAGGAAGAACAGGCTCCAGCGCATGATGTCGAGCCCGCGGAGGAGCTCGTGGACGGCCGGCAGGTCCTCGACCGTCTCGCTCGTGACGAGGGTGTTGACCTGGAGCGGGACACCCGCCTCCCGGATCCAGTGCGCCGCGCGGAGGGTCGTCGCGAACGTCCCCGGAACGCCGCGGAACGCGTCGTGGCGCTCGGCGATGGATCCGTCGAGGCTGAGGGACATGGACTGGACGCCAGCCTCGCTCAGCTCGGCGATCGTGCCCGGGCTGAGGTCGTCGGTCGCGCTCGGCGACACCGACGTCCCGATGCCGCGCGCCTTCGCCTCGCGCGCGAGGTGCACGAGGTCCGGCCGCCGCAGCGGGTCGCCGCCGGTGAGGACCAGGTGCGGGAAGGGCCGGCCGAACGCGGTGATCTGGTCGAGCAGCCGCTCGCCCTCGGCCGTCGCGAGCTCCCGGTCGCTGCGCGCGAGCACGGCCTCCGCGCGGCAGTGATGGCACGCGAGCCGGCAGGCGCGCGTCATCTCCCAGTAGACGAGCATCGGCGCGCGGTCGAAGACGTAGCGCGTCGGCCGGACCGAACCGAGCGGGAGCGGCGCGGTCACGCGGCGACCGGCCGCGTGAGCGCGGCGTCGGCCACGTCGGCGAGCGCGGCGATGAAGACCGGGTCGTCGTTCAGCGAGCGGGCGCGCTCGAGCCGAACGCCGAGCCCGCCGGCGATGGCCCGCGCCTCCACGTCGATGTCGTAGAGGATCTCGAGGTGGTCGGCGACGAGGCCGACCGGGCACACCACCCCCTCTCGGACGCCGCCCGCGGCGACGCGCCGGATCTCGGCGCCGAGCTCCGGTCCGATCCAGCGATCGCCGGTGCGCCCGGCGCTCTGGAAGGCGACGTCGCAGCGCTCCAAGCCCAGCCGCTCCGCGACGAGCGCTGCCGTCGCGGCGACCTCGTGCGCGTAGGGGTCGCTGCCGCCGGCCACGCGCTCCGGGAGGCTGTGCGCCGTGAAGAAGACGTGGGCGCGAGGCGGACGCGAGCAGCGCGCGAGCGCCTCAGCGGTCGTCGCCGCCAGCACGTCGATGAGCCGCGGCTGATCGTGCCACGAGCCGACGACGGTGACGGTCGCCACGGCACCCGCGACGGAGGCCGCGGCCGCATCCTCCACGGCACGACCGTAGGTCCGCTCGTTGAAGCTCGAGTGCTGCGGCGCCAGGGCGATGGCGACCCCGTGCCCGATCCCGTCCGCCGACA
>CAZTAI010000162.1:2491-4370 GCA_964611555.1 uncultured Chloroflexota bacterium
ACGTCTACGAAGTGCCAGTCGAAGTTGTCCCGGTGGCCCTGCCGGCCGCAGCCGCAATAGCAGGGGATCCAGCGCAGCGTGGTCTCGTTCGCCACCGCGAACGCGTAGGCCTCGCGGACCGCGAGCGGCGCCGTCTCCACGGCCCTCGGCCAGATGCCGAGGCCGGGGTTCGCCCCGAGCGCCGGGTGTGGCGAGGACGCCTGGACGCCGGGGACGGCGACGGCATCACCACCGGCGCGCAGGCGCCGGCGATGGTCGCGGCCGCGGCGTGAGGAGGGCGCGGCGTCGCATGCCGAGATCGGTGCCGATCGGCCGTTAGCGGGAGACGCCGAGCCAGCGCTGCATCTGGCTCACGGAGCCCAGCAGCGTCTCGGCGATGCGGACCGTGCGCTCTCCAGCCTCGACCATGCCGCGGGACGCGCTCTCGAGCTCGGCGATGTCCGCGGCGCTCACGATCGATCGAGGCGCCGACGCCAGCGCACGCGTCTGCTCGACCATGGCGGAGCCGTGGAGCGCGGTCGCGCGCCCGTCCGCGCGGAGCCGCTCCCAGCGCGTCTGGAGTATGGCTCCGGCGACCTCGACGGGCTCCCTGTGCATGGGGTCGGACTCGGCGATGATGGCGGTCTCGCGGAGGCTCGCCGCCAGGCGCTCGAGGCCGCGACCGTCGCTCACATGGTGCTCGCCGTACGCCGTCCAGGTCTTGTCGTTCGCCGCGCGCGCCGCCGCGGCGACGCGCTCGCCGATCCGGATCATCGCCGCCGCGTGCTCGTCGATGATCGCTGCGGACTCGCTGATCGACGCGGCGGCCGCGCGGCTGTCGAGCGGCTGCGCGGAGAGTGCCCAGAGGAGCGCCGCGGCGAATGGCAGGACGACGAGCCCCAGGGCGAGGGCGGGGCCGAACCTTCGGTGCCAGACATCCCGGCGGGCTCGCGGGAGAGGAGCCGTCGCGATCGACATCCGATCCTCCTGGCCGCACCGTAGGTCCGGGCCCGGCGCCGGCATACCGCCGTTCGTCGCATGGACCGGGACCATCCGGCCCATCGACCGAGGTCTCGGCGCTCACCGCGGCTCGTCAGACGTCCGCGCGGACCCCCGTCACCGCGGCGCCCGCTCGCAGGGCCGCCGTCGCGAGCGCGCGCTCCAGCCGCCCACCGCGCGGAAGGCACGCACCGCTCGTCGATGGACGAGCTCACCGATCGGACGCTCTGGGCGGATCGCGTGCTCACCTTCTAGCGCTGGCCGCTGGGTGCGGGGAGCGGCCGAATAGGACCTGGCGCCGCGCGAGCCCAAGAGAATGGAACGTGGGCGCCGATCGGTCGCCCGCGGCGGTCCGACGGGGCCCACGTTCCCGGAACAGAGGGTCGGATGTCGCTACTCGAAGACGATCTTGGCCTTCATGCCCGCCTCGTAGTGACCCTCCACGAAGCAGCCGATCTCCCACTCGCCCTTCAGCTCCGGCGGCACCGTGAATCGAAGCCAGGTGTCCCTGACGCCGGCGTCCACCTCGATCTCTCCGAACGTGGCGCCCTCCACTTCGGCCTTCACCCCACCGTAGTAGAAGAAGAGGTCCATCGGCACCAGCTCGGTCAGGGACTGCTCGTATTCGAAGCCCGCCGCGGTCGTCTTGACCTTGCGCCCGATGGCGAGCTCATGGACGACCGTCCCCTCGTTGTGAACGTGGATCCCGACCGTCTTGCCGGCCGGCAGCTTGAAGGTGGGGTTCTTCGCCCCCTGCGGGTCGGCGAACTGCATCTCGCTCAGGTCGATCTGTATGACCGCCTCGAGCCCATTCGGCTTGGCCACCTTCTTGTCCAGCGGCTCATGGGACGCTGCCGCCGCTCCCGGCGCGGGGCTCGCCGCCGGCGGCGGGGCCGCGGCC
>CAZTAI010000163.1:0-4343 GCA_964611555.1 uncultured Chloroflexota bacterium
GACCGAAGAGGCTGGTCATCCAGCGCGATACGACGCACTACGCGGCATACAAGCAGTACGCCGGCGTCGTGGTCCCGATGATGGTCGACTGGCTGCGCGGCCTCGTGCTGGGCGAGGGGGGCGGCCACCAGGACGAGGCGACCGTGCGCACCGTCGATGCATCCGCCGTGAGCGCGCCCGCATGAGCGACCTGCTCATCCGCGGTGTCGACGCGGTCCTCGAGGATGGCCGGCGGCGGGTCGACATCACGGTCGACGGCGAGCGCATCGCGGCCGTCACCGACGCCGGCAAGGGTGGCTCCGCGGAGCGCGAGATCGAGGGAGATGGTCTCATCGCGCTGCCGGGGCTCATCGACATGCACTCGCATCACCGTGAGCCGGGGTTCACGCACAAAGAGGACCTGATCACGATCGGCCGGCAGTGCGCCGCGGGTGGCGTGACCGTCTCGGTCGCCATGCCGAACGTGAGCCCGCCGCCGATCACGGCCGCCGACCTCGACGGCATGCTCGAGATCTACCGTGCCCGCGCGATGGTGGACTGGAATGTCAACGCCTCCGGCGTTCAGCTGGCCGAGATCCCGAAGCTGGCCGAGCGCGGCATCCTCGCCTACAAGATCTTCATGGTGGTCGACACCGGCCGCTCGTACCCGCACATGCCCGGCATCGGGCTGCACGAGCACGGCGAGCTCTACGAGCGGATGCGCGCGGTCAAGGAGACAGGCCTGCCGCTCATGGTCCACCCGCACGACCAGTCGCTCATGGACGCCATCGAGAAGCAGTTCTGGGCGCGCGGCGAACGCGACTTCCGCGCGTACGCCAAGGCCTACGCCTACGACGACGGCGTCATCTGGGACACCGCCGTCGGCGTGCTGCTCCGCCTGCAGGAGGCGACCGGCGTCCGCCTGCACCTCCTCCACACGCAGACGAAGCGGGTGGTCGAGATGCTGCGCGCGGCCAAGGCCGCGGGTCGGCCGGTCTCCGCCGAGGTCAACCCGTGGTGCTTCTGGCTCGGCAACGACTGGGCCAACATCGAGCGGCTCGGGTCGTACGCGCTCTCGTACTACGTGGCGCCTCACCACTCCGAGGCCGTGTACGAGGGCTTCCGCGATGGGACCGTCGACATCATGGCCACGGATCACGCGCCGCATCTGCGCGAGGAGAAGGAGCCCGGCTGGACGGACGGCTGGAAGGCGCACACCGGCACGCCGTCGGAGCAGTTCTACCTCTCGTTCCTCCTGACGGACGTCGCGGCTGGAAAGCTCACGCTCGAGCGCCTCGTCGATGCCACGGCCACGCGCCCCGCGAAGCTGTTCGGTCTCTACCCGCGCAAGGGCGCCATCCGCGTCGGCGCCGACGCGGACATCGTGCTGGTCGATCCCAAGAAGCAGCGGACGATCGCGGACGCCGACGTGCTCAGCAAGTGCGGCTGGACGCCCTATGCGGGGAAGCAGGTGACGGGCGTACCCGTCCACACCATCCTGCGGGGGAGCGTGATCTACGACGACGGGAAGGTCGCCGTGAAGGAAGGCTTCGGCAAGCAGGCGGTGAAGGTCGCATGACCGCGGCGACCTACCGGATCATCACCTCGCGGGTGCGCCGCCGGCGGAACCCGCTGCACCGGTGGTACCGACGCAACGAGCCGACGGTCCTGCGCCTCTTCGGCGTCCTCGGTTTCTTTGCCCTCTGGCAGATCGGCTCGGACGGCGGCTGGATCGACGACTTCATCTTCAGCTCGCCGCTCGACATCCTGGCCGCGGGCGTGCGCGAGGTGCAGGTCCCGCGCTTCTGGAACGACGTGCGCGTCAGCGTGCTCGAGCTCGCGATCGGGACCGGACTCGGCGTGATCCTGGCGGTGCCGCTCGGGATCGTGATCGGCTGGTACCGCAGGCTCTCACTGGCCGCCGACCCCTGGCTGAACTTCACCAACGCGCTGCCGCGCGCCGCGCTCGTCCCCCTGGTCGTGCTGTGGGCCGGCCTCGGGATGGAGATGAAGACGATCATCGTCTTCCTCGGCGGCTTCTTCTCGATCCTCCTGCCGACCGTCGACGGCGTGCGCACCGTCGAGAGGCACTTCATCGACGTCGCGCGCAGCTTCCGCGGAAGCGATCGGCTGATCCTGACCTCGATCGTGCTGCCCGGGATCGTGCCGTTCATCGTGAGCGGGCTGCGTATCGCGGTCGGTCGTGTGCTGGCCGGCGTGGTGATCGCCGAGTTCTACGCGCAGACCGAGGGCATCGGCGTGATGGTGGCCAAGGCCGCGGCCTCGCTCCAGACCGACCGCATGCTCTTCGGCGTCTTGATCTTCACGATCCTCGGGATCGTCTTCTACGAGGCCGTCGGCGCGCTCGACCGCTACTTCAGCCGCTGGCGGCCCGCGCTCGACACGGAGGAGGAAGCCTGATGCCGACCGATCTTGCGCTGAGCGCGCGCGGCGTCCAGATGGAGTACCGGGAGCGGAAGACCGGCCACACGCTCCTGGCGATCGAGAAGGTGGACCTCGACGTGGAGGACGGCTCGTTCGTCAGCCTCCTCGGTCCGAGCGGCTGCGGGAAATCTACGTTCCTGAAGATCGTGAACGGGCTGCTGCTGGCGACGGCCGGCGAGATCAAGATCCGCAGGTCCGGGAAGGCGCGCGAGAACGCGATGGTCTTCCAGGATGCCGCCCTCTTCCCCTGGTACACGATCCTCGATAACGTCGCCTACGGCCTGGTGTGCTCGGGCGTGCCGAGGGGCGCGGCCCGCAAGCGCGCGGCTCCATTCATCGACCTCGTCGGCCTAGCTGGTTTCGGCGACAAGTACCCCTACCAGCTCTCCGGCGGCATGCAGCAGCGCGCGAACCTCGCGCGCGCGCTCGCGGTGGACCCGCCGATCTTGCTGATGGACGAGCCGTTCGCGTCGCTCGACGCGCAGACTCGCGAGCTGATGCAGGCGGAGCTGCTGCGCATCTGGAACGCCGCGAAGAAGACGGTCGTCTTCGTGACGCACCAGATCGATGAGGCCGTCTACCTCTCAGACCGTGTGGTCGTGATGGCAGCGCGCCCGGGCCGGATCATCGCGGACATCCGCATCGAGCTGCCGCGCCCGCGAGTGCTCGCGGTGAAGCGCACTCCCGAGTTCGCCGCCTACGAGGAGCGCATCTGGTCGCTGATCGGCAGCCACGTCCCCGAGACCGAGGCGCACCTGGGTTGAGCGTCCAGGCCGCTCCGCTGCGCCCGCCCGAAGGCCTGATGTGGCGCGTCTTCGAGCCCTACAGCAAGCGCGAACGCATCGCGCTCGGGCTGGTCGGCTTCGTCGGGCTGATCGCGATCTGGGAGGGCGCCGTCCAGACCGGGCTGATCGGGCGCGCACTCATCAGCTCGCCGTCCCGCATCTGGACGGTCGCCGTCCAGGACTTCTCCAGCGGGATCATCTGGCCGCACATCATCACGAGCTTGTCCGAGTTCGGCGTGGGCTTCATCGCCGCGCTCGTGCTCGGCATCCCCGTCGGGCTGATGATCGGGTGGTTCCCGCGCGTCGACCATCTCATGAGCGGGCTGCTCGCGGGGCTGAACGCGACGCCCAACGTCGCGCTGATCCCGCTGATCGTGCTCATCGCGGGCATCGGGTTCGAGTCGAAAGTGGTCGTCGTCTTCCTCTCAGCCTTCTTCGCGTGCTTGATCACGACCTACACCGGCATCCGCTCCGTCGCGCGCCGCCATCTCGAGATCACGCGCAGCTTCGGGGGCTCGCGCTGGCTCGCCTTCCGGACGGTCGCCATCCCGAGCACGGTCCCGTTCATGATCAGCGGGACGCGCATCGGCGCGGGCCGCGCGCTGGTGGGCGTGGTGAGCGCCGAGATCCTAGCGGCCACCGCAGGTCTCGGCTTGTACATCAACCGCTCGGGGATCTTCCTGGACACCGGTCGCGTGATGCTCGGCATCATCCTGTTCGGGCTCATCGGGCTCGTCTTCGGGGAGGTCCTCCGCGCGGTGGAGAAGCGATTCGAGGCCTGGCGGCCCGAGATCAACTAGGCGCCTCCAGCGAGACCCATGGCGCGCCACATCCTGCGTCTTGACGTCGCGGTCTGTTGGCCGCAAACAGCGGACTAGCAGACAAGTGTCGTGCTGTCCGTCCGCTTGACTCCACCCACTGGCACGTCATGATCCGGCGGCGGTCGGCCGGGCCGTAGGTCGCTTTGGAATGGAGCGAGCTCTTGAGCGGACGCATTCACAGTGTCGCGAGACGGAGTCTCACAGCGCTCCTCGGCGCGGTCCTGATCTTCTCAAGCATGGAGACCCAGGCGGCTGCCTGAGGTAGGACGCCGGGGCGGGCTCTCTGGGGCGACCTGGAGAGCCCGTCCGCGCC
>CAZTAI010000164.1:0-1363 GCA_964611555.1 uncultured Chloroflexota bacterium
GCTCATGTGAATGCCGGCCAATGCGCTCGCGCCGTCCGCTGCGCGTTCTGGCTCTGCCTCCACCTCGCGCTCCGCGGGGAGGCCGCTCGCGGGGAACGCGATCGCGGCCGTACCGACGGCGCGCCCGCCGACGACGATCGGCTCGCGCCGCTCGGCTGCGAGGGCGATCGGGCCAGCGCCGTGCATGCCCCGCATGAGCTCGGCCATCGCTCCCAGCGACCCGTCCATCGGAGCCGTCCCGGCTAGCACGGTGCGACCCGCCAAGTCCTCCACCGCTAGCCTCGCTCCGGCCGTCGCCGCGAGCTGCCGGGCCGGCTCGAGGTCGGCGGCGGTCCACCCATTCGCCTCCTCGTATGCCGTCGCGAGGCTCGCCACGATCTGCCGCGCGCGGTCGTCCTGCTGCTGCCTGGAGTAGCGGTCGAACTCGGCCTGCAGCGCGACGCCGCCGATGGCTGCCGCGAGCGCGACGGCGAGAACTGCGCTGCCCACGCTGCCTAGGACGATGCGCCCGCCGAGGCGGCCGACCCTAGGCATCGGGGCGCCCGCCGAAGCGGTAGCCGACGCCGGGGACCGTCTCCACGAGCCGCGGTGCCCGCGGGTCGGCCTCGATCTTCCGCCGCAGGTTCTTCACGTGCGCGTCGACCGTCCGCTCGTAGCCCTCGTACTCGTAGCCCTGGACCCGGTTGATGAGCTCGGCACGCGTGAACGCGCGCCCGGGATCCTCGGCGAGCGCGAGCAGCACGCCCCACTCGGTGGGCGTCAGCTGCACGACCGTGCCATCGCGGCGGACCTCGTGCCGCTTGAGGTCGACAACGAAGGCTCCCCCGTCGAACCGCAGATCCGCCCGCTCGGTGGCCACGGTCTCACGCGACGCGCGCCGGAGGATCGCGCGTACGCGGAGCGCGAGCTCGCGCGGGCTGAATGGCTTCGTGACGTAGTCGTCCGCGCCGAGGCCGAGGCCGGCAAGGCGGTCCTCCTCCCCGGCGCGCGCCGACAGGATGAGCACCGGCGTGTCCGCAGCGGCACGGATCTCGCGGAGCACGGTCTCCCCGGGGATGTCCGGCAAGCCCAGGTCGAGGACGACGAGCGAGGGGGCGGAGGAGCGGATCGCCTCCAGGGCCGCGGTGCCGGTCCCGGCGGTCAGGACGGCGAAGCCGTCGCGCTCGAGGTACCGGCGGAGGAGATCGCGGATCTGCTGGTGGTCGTCCACGACGAGGATGGGCCCACGCACTGGCCCATTCTCGTCGTGTTCGCGCTCGCCGCCGCTCGGCCGGTCGCCGAAGGCGACCTTCATGTCACTCGACGACGACGGCGATCCGCATCCCGGCGTCGGCGTGACCCGGGACGCTGCAGTAGCCGGCAT
>CAZTAI010000164.1:1463-4295 GCA_964611555.1 uncultured Chloroflexota bacterium
ACAGCGGAGACGATCGAGAGGACGAGGAGGCCGGCCGCCGAGATGACGGCGACCGTGCCAGCGATGCGCTGCCCGTTCATCACGCGCCCCCGATCGCGCTCTTGCGAGCGTTGAAGTCGTCGAGGTCGATCTCGCCCCGGGCGAGCCGACTCTCGAGAATGGCGAGTCCGGACGACCGCTCTGCCGCCGGTCGCTGACCGGCCTGGCCGGTGATCGCAAGGATCAGCCAGACCGTCCCGGCGATGAGGAGGACCCAGAAGAGGACCATGAAGATCGGGCCGAGGAAGGTCCCTGCCCCCCAGCCCATGCCGCCGAAGCCCATCATGTCGAAAACCTCCTGTTCGTTCTGCGATGGATCCTCGCGCCCCGCCGTGGGGCCCTGATGCGGGATCGATGAAGGACCGATGAAGACCGCGGCCCGAGCATCTTCGGCGTAAGGGCGGTAAGAAGCCGGCATGAAGAGGTCACGTCCGCGCCGACGTCGAGCAGGTCGCGGATGATGGTGGCGTGCGGGTCCTGACGACAGCGCTGGTGCTCGCGGTCGCGTGCTCGGGTCCGGCGGCATCGCCTGACCCTGCGACAAGCGTGCCCCCGGCTTCGGCGCCTCAGGCGACAGGCGCGACCGGCGTGTCTGTGCCATCGATCTCGGCGGCACCCTCGTCGCCGTCGACCGGAGCGGTCTCCATGAAGGAGTTCGCCGTCCCCCGCGGTTCCGCGCCGCACGACGTGGCACCGGCCGCCGACGGTGGGATCTGGTACACGGCCCAGGCGACCGGCGAGCTCGGTCACCTCGATCCTCGAACGGGCCAGACGAAGCACGTGAAGCTCGGCGCTGGGTCGAGGCCCCATGGTGTGATCGTCGACAAGGACGGCGTGGCGTGGATCACAGACAGCGGACTCAATGCGATCGTCAGCGTCGATCCACGCGCCAACGACAAGGTCACCGTCTTCCCGCTTGGCGCGAACGCGCCGAACGTGAACCTCAATACCGCGACCTTCGACGGGAAAGGCAGGCTGTGGTGGACCGGGCAGGCCGGCTACTACGGTGTGCTGCAATTCACCGACGTCGCGGCCGCGATCTCCGCGCGGGAGGCACCGCGTGGACCGGGTCCCTACGGGATCACGACAACGCCGTCCGGTCAGGTCTACTACGCGTCGCTCGCCGGGAGCCACATCGCGCGCATCGACACCGAGGTGAGCGCGTCCATCCCTATCGACCCGCCGACGAAGGCTCAGGGCGCGCGGCGCGTGTGGAGCGACTCGAAAGGCGTCATCTGGGTAAGCGAATGGAACGCGGGTCAGCTCGGCCGCTACGACCCTGCCACCGGGCAGTGGAAGGAGTGGAAGCTGCCCGGCGCGCGGCCGCAAGCGTACGCCGTGTTCGTCGACGACCGCGACATCGTCTGGCTCTCGGACTTCGGCGCGAGTGCGATCGTCCGCTTCGATCCGGCCACCGAGAAGTTCGATGTCTTCCCGCACGCAGCGAACGGGAACGTCCGGCAGATCCACGGGCGTCCCGGCGAGGTGTTCGCTCCGCTCTCCGCGCTCGACCGCATCCTCGTCCTGACCACGCGCTAGCGGAGCGGTCCGCGCCTAGCATCGTCGGGTGGAGATCGCCGTAGCGCCGCCTTCGCGCACCGGCACGGTCGTGCGAGCGTTCATCGTGCTCGCGCTCGTCGTTCTCATGGTCGCGCTCGCGATGGGCTTCCGGCGCGACCCGCGGGACATCAAGACCGGGACCATCGGCGACCCGGCGCCGGCATTCGACCTCGAGCGCCTCGATGGGCCCGGCCGCGTGCGCCTCGCGGATCTGCGGGGCAAGGTCGTTGTCGTGAACTTCTTCGCCTCGTGGTGCGTGCCCTGTAAAGAAGAGGCGCCGCACCTGATCCGAGCGTGGGAGCGCTACCGCACGTCCGACGTCGCGTTCGTCGGCATCGTCTACCAGGACGAAGCGGGCGCGGCGCGCGACTTCCACGACCGCATGGGTCAGACGTGGCCGATCGCGCTGGACGACCAGGGCCGGACAGCCTTCGGCTTCGGGGTGTTCGGCGTGCCCGAGACGTTCTTCGTGCGGCCCGACGGGATCATCGAGGGCCGGCACATCGGGCCGATCGACGAGGAGACGCTGATCCGCGCGATCGAGGAGATGAGGACACAGAGCACGACCGGGCCTTAGGCCGCTCGCATTTGACACTCCCCAGAACGGGGGCTGGAATGGACGCAAGTGGCCAGTCTCGAAGGCGCCATTCCCGTCCAGCGCACCCGTTACAGCGGGCTCCTCGAGTGGATCGCAACGGTTGACCACAAGAGGATCGGCATCCTCTATCTCGGTACGACGTTCTTCTTCTTCTGTACCGGTGGCCTGCTCGCCCTCGCGATCCGCACGCAGCTGGCGACGCCGGACGGGACCGTGCTCACGGCGCAGCAGTACAACGCCGCGTTCACGATGCACGGGACGACCATGATCTTCCTCGCGATCGTCCCGATCTTCACGGGGTTCGCCAACTTCATCATCCCGCTGCAGCTGGGGGCCAGGGACATGGCGTTCCCGCGCCTCAACGCGCTCTCGTACTGGCTGCTGCTGAGCGGCGGGATCATCCTCTATTCGAGCTTCATCGTCGGACCGCCCGCGGCCGGCTGGACCTCGTACGTCCCGCTCTCCACCAAGGAGTTCTCGCCGCAGCTCGGCCAGGATCTGTGGCTGATCGGGCTCACCGTCCTCGGCTTCTCGTCCATCTTCGGCGCTCTCAACATGATCGTCACGATCTTCGCGCTCCGCGCGCCGGGTATGACGTTCCACCGGCTGACGCTGTTCGCTTGGAGCGTCCTGGT
>CAZTAI010000165.1:0-4275 GCA_964611555.1 uncultured Chloroflexota bacterium
CGACCACGCAGCGCGAGATGCTGATCGCCCTTGGTGCGCGTGAAGCTACGGTGCGGCCGACCGCGCCGCTCGATCGGCTGCGCGAGGCCAGCCGCCGCTCGGCGGTCGACGTGCTCCTCGATCCGAATGGGCTCGGCGCGTTCCGCGCGATCCTCTTCGCCAAGGACGCGCCTGCCACGGGCATTCGCGGGTTCGCCTGACCCGAGCGGGCGCGCACGCTAGAATGGAGATCTCGGACGGTTAGCTCAGCTGGTTAGAGCACTTGCTTGACATGCAAGAGGTCACTGGTTCGAGCCCAGTACCGTCCACCGGATCGCCCAGCGCACCAGCAGCCGAACCTAGGTGAACCTCGGCATCCCCTTGACCTCTCGCCCTGTGGCAGCCAGCCTCGCCTCGAGTGGTCGCGCTTGCGCTATCCGTCCTGATCAGCGCGGCGTTCGCGGCACTGATGGCGCGCCGGTACATGGCTCGCCGGCGCCCATACCAGATCGTCTGGGCGATCGGGCTGTCCATGTTCGCCGTCGCGAACGCTGCCGCGCTCCTGGCGCGCACCGGCGGCGCGACCGCCATCGAGTACCAGCTCTTCTATCTGTTCGGCGCGATCCTCAACGTCGCCTGGCTTGCGCTTGGGACCCTCTTCCTCCTGGCGCCGCCGATCGTCGCGCGCTGGTCGCTCCTCGTCGTGCTCATCCTCAGCACGGTCGCCGTAGTGGCGGTCTTCAGCAGCCCTGTGGACCTCACGAAGGCGGTGGACACTGGACGCGGCTTCGAGACCTCGCCCCTGCCGCGCATCCTCGCGGGCATCGGCAGCGGCCTGGGCAGCCTGGTGCTCTTCGGCGGAGCGATCTGGTCGGCGTTCGGCTTCATGCGGCGCCGGCAGCAGGGACGGCGTGCCCTCGCGAACGTGCTCATCGCGGCCGGCGTCCTCGTCGCCGCGTTCGGCGGAGCGGCCGCCTTCACCGGAGCGAGCGGCTTCGTCGAGTGGACGAACCTCGTCGCGATCTCGCTGATCTTCGCCGGCTTCCTCCTCGTCTGACGAGCGCCGCCTTCGCGAAGTAGCCTTGTCCAAGCGCGGGAGAGCCGGGAAGTCTGGTCGGCGGAGGTATCCGCATGCCCGCGATCTCTCCAGCCTTGGTCGCCGGCGGGCTCTTCCTCGCGGTCTACGCGCTCATCGTCACAGAGCGCATCCACCGCACTCTCGCGGCTCTCCTGGGCGGCTCGCTGATGATCGTGCTCGGGGTCATCGACCAGGACGAAGCCTTCGAACACGTGGACCTCAACGTGATCTTCCTGCTGGCCGGGATGATGATCATCGCGAACATCATGGCGAAGACGGGCATCTTCCAGTGGCTGGCCGTGGAGGCAGTGCGCCGTACCGAGGGCCGGCCCTATCGCCTTCTCGTGATGACGGCGCTCATCACGGCGATCGCGAGCGCGCTCCTCGACAACGTCACTACCGTTGTGCTGCTCACGCCGATCACGTTCTTCATCGCGCAGCGTCTGGGTGCGTCCCCCGTGCCGTTCCTGGTCTCGATCGTGCTCGCCTCGAACATTGGCGGCACCGCGACGCTCATCGGCGACCCGCCGAACATCCTCGTCGGCAGCGCCTTCGACAAGGACTTCAACGATTTCCTGGTGAACCTGACACCGACCGTGGTGGTCGCGCTGGCCGCGTACCTCGTCCTGGCGCGCTGGCTGTTCCGCGCCGACCTCTCTCGCATGGCGTCAGCCCTCGAGCCGGAAGACATCGAGCGGCTCGTTCGGGAGGAGCGCCGCATCACCGACGTGCCTTTAATGCGCAAGTCGCTGGTGGTGATGGGCCTGACCATCGTTGGCTTCGTCCTCGCGCGACAGCTAGATCTAGAGCCGGCAACGGTCGCGCTGTTCGGCGCCGTCGTCCTCATGATCGTCGCGAAGGAGGACGTGCACGAGATCCTCAAGACGGTCGAGTGGCCGACCCTCTTCTTCTTCGTGGGGCTGTTCATCCTCGTGGGCGGGGTCGTGGAGACCGGGCTCATCAGCGAGATCGCCCAGGGAGCCATTGCGCTCACGGGCGGGAACGTAGGCGTCACGGCGATGTTGGTGCTCTGGATGAGCGCGCTGCTGTCGGCGATCATCGACAACATCCCGTACACGGCGACCATGATCCCGCTCGTCCAGGAGCTCGGGGCGTCGATGCCCATCGAAGCCGTCATCTGGGCGCTGGTGCTGGGTGCGGACTTCGGCGGGAACGCGACGCTCGTGGGCGCTTCCGCGAACGTCGTGGTCGCGAGCATGAGCGAGTCCCGGGGATACCGCATCAGCTTCGTTCAGTTCCTGCGCTACGGGATCCCGGCAACGCTGCTCACGATGCTCGTCGCGACCGCCGACATCCTCATCCGGACGAGCCGCTAAGCGCGAAGGGAGGCCACAGCCGGTAGCCTCTCGTGAGGATGGCGAAGGATCTGGGGCGCAGGGATCACGCGGCGGAGGACCCGCTACACCCGCTGCGGCACTCGGCCGCCCATGTCATGGCGGGCGCGGTACAGGATCTCTTCCCCGGGACCAAGCTGGGCATCGGGCCGGCCATCCGCAACGGCTTCTACTACGACCTCGATGTGCCGGGCGGGCTTGCGCCCGACGACCTCCCGCGCATCGAGGCGCGCATGCGGGAGGTCACCAAGGCCGACCACGCCTTCGAGCGGAGCGAGATGTCGCGCGACGAGGGCCTGGCGCTCTTCAAGAAGAGCGGGCAGGACTACAAGGTCGACCTCATCGAGAGCTTCGACAAGGCGGAGGGCGCCGACGACGCCGGGGTCAGCATCTACAAGCACGGCGAGTTCGTGGACCTCTGCAAGGGCCCTCACGTCAAGCGGACCGGCGAGATCAAGGCCTTCAAGCTGCTCTCCATCGCCGGCGCGTACTGGCGCGGCGACGAGACACGCCCGCAGCTGACGCGCCTGTACGGCACGGTCTGGCCGTCGCAGAAGGACCTGGACGCCTACCTCGCGCGCCTCAGCGAGATCAAGCGGCGCGACCACCGCGTCCTCGGCCGCGACCTGGAGCTCTTCCGTATCGACGACGAGCTCGGGAGCGGTCTCGTGCTGTGGCTGCCCAACCTCTCGGTCGTCCGCGAGGAGCTGGAAGCCTGGTGGCGCCGGGTCCATCGCGAGCGCGGCTACACCCTCGTGTACACGCCGCACATCGCGCACGAGAAGACCTACCAGCGCTCAGGCCATCTCGAGAAGTACGGCGAGAACATGTACGGGCCGCTGCTGCTCGACGAGGGGACGCAGCGCTTCTGGATCAAGCCCATGAACTGCCCCGGGCACATCAAAGTGTTCCAGTCCACGGTGCGGTCGTACCGGGACCTGCCGATGCGCATCGGGGAGCTCGGCACCGTGTACCGGTACGAGCGCGGCGGAACGCTGCACGGGATGCAGCGCGTTCGCGGCTTCACCCAGGATGACAGCCACATCTTCTGCTCCTGGGACGACGCGCAGGAGGAGATCGGGAAGGTCTTCGACCTGGCGATGGAGTTCATGCGCCTGTTCGGCTACGTGGACCCGGTCATCTACCTCTCGACGCGGCCGGAGCGGCGGCTCGGCACGGACGAGATGTGGGACAGGGCCGAGGAGGCGCTCCGCCAGGCGCTTGGGGTCCGCGAGGTGCCCTACAAGATCGACGAGGGCGGTGGTGTGTTCTACGCGCCGAAGATCGACATCAAGGTCATGGACGCGATCGGACGCGAGTGGCAGGGCCCGACGATCCAGATCGACCTGAACCTACCGGAGCGGTTCGATGTGACATTTGTGAACACTCGCGGCGAGCGCGAGCGCGCGGTCATGGTGCACCGCGTCCTGTTCGGCAGCCTGGAGCGGTTCGTCGGCGGGCTCATCGAGCACTACGCCGGGAACTTCCCGCTGTGGCTGGCGTGGGACCAGGTCGCCATCGTGCCGGTGCGCGAGGACGCGCTGCCGTACGCGCGCGAGGTCGCCGACCGGCTCCGGAAGGAGCGCATACGCGTCCGGCTTGACGAGCACATGGCCGACATGCGCGAGCGCATCCGCGAGGCGCAGCAGCGCCGCGCCGGCTACATCGTCGTGGTCGGCGGCAAGGAGGCCGAGGCGCGCACGGTCTCGGTGCGCCGGCGCGGTGCGGCGAAGGGTGAGGAGGAGCGCGGGGTCGCCCTCGAGGAGTTCGTCAGGCGCATCATCGAGGAGCGCGACACCCAGGCGCTGCCCACGGACTTCATCCCGGGCGACACCGGCCCGAGCGTGGACGAGGCAGCCTCCG
>CAZTAI010000166.1:0-4274 GCA_964611555.1 uncultured Chloroflexota bacterium
ATGTAGTAGCCCTCGTAGTGCGTGCCGCGACCGGCGCGCGTCCCCGAGGTGTCGTCGACGCATCCCGCCGTGCTGCGCGACCTCCGCGCACTGGCGCGGGGCGAGGTCACCGAACAGCATCACGCGCTCGTCCAGCGCCTCGTCCGGGCGCTACGGCCGCACGTGGCGCGCGCGGACCGGGTCGTCGCGCACAACGTCATGACCATGCACAAGTCGCTCGCGCTCGCCGAGGCGCTGGCGCTGCTCGCGCGGGACCATCCGGGGAAGATCGTCGCGTGGACGCACGATCTGGCGTGGCTCGACCCGCGCTACAGCGCCGAGCGTCATCCGGGTGAGCCCTGGGACGTGATCGCCCGACCGGCGGCGGGCGTGCGCTACGTCGCAGTGTCTCTGGAGCGCGCTGCCCAGCTCGCGGAGCTGATGCGGATCGACCGCTCGACTGTCGAGGTCGTACCGAACGGCATCGACCTTCCTCTGCGCCTGGGCCTCTCACCCGCCGGGGCGCGGCTCGCCGAGCGGCTCGAACTGATGAACGCTGACCCGCTCCTTCTACTGCCGGCCCGCATAACGCGACGCAAGCGCGTCGAGGCCGCCATCGACGCGGCGCTCGCGCTCCGCCGCCGGGGGCACGGCGCGGTGCTCGTGGTCACAGGCTCGCCGGGGCCGCACAACACCGCGAACCGCGAGTACGCAGCGGACCTGGCCTCGCGCGCCGGCCGGACGCAGGGCGTGCATCTGCTTCACGCTCTCGGTATCCGCGCGACCGACCGCGTCATGGCCGATCTGTACGCGCTCGCGGACGCGCTGCTGCTTCCGAGCGAGGCTGAGGGCTTCGGTATCCCGGTGCTCGAGGCCGGAGCGCACGGCCTCCCGGTCATCTGCAGCGATCTGCCCGCGCTTCGCGCGCTCGGCCGCGACGACGCGACGTACATCGCTCCCGACGCCGACGGCGAGGCCATCGCGGACGCGGTCGAGCAGCGTCTCGCGAGCGATCCGGTCGCGCGCTTGCGGCGGCGCGCCCGCGAGCACTCCTGGCCGCGGATCCTGCGCGAGCGCGTCCTGCCTGTGGTGCTCCCGTGAAGGTCGTGGCCGTCCTGGTGGACCTCGAGCACGAGAAGCACCTGGCCGACCTCGCCGCGGCCATCGCGGGCGAGCACGAGACCGTGCTCCTTTCCGTCATCGAGGTCGGCGAGGACCGCTCGCTCGCGGCCGAGCAGCCGCAGGTCAAGGCTCGACGCCGCGAGCTCGACACACTCGCAGCCTCGCTGCCACACGCCCGCGCCGCGGTCACGGTCGCGCGCACCGGATGGGACGCCGTGGTCGAGACCGTGCGCAAGGAGTCGCCCGACCTGCTGCTGATCCCCTGGCGCCGCCCGGGCTGGGACCTCCTCGGCACGACGCTGGCGAAGATCCTGCGCGACCCTCCCTGCGACCTCGCCGTCGTGCGCGGCTCGTTCGAGCGCGTGCGCCGCATCCTCGTGCCGGTCCGCGGCGGCCGCTACGCGCAGCTGGCCGTCGCGCTCGCGGTCGGCTACGCGCACCGCAAGACCGGGGCGCTGACCCTGCTTCACGTCACCGACCCCGACCGCCGGAGCCCGCTCAGCCTCTACCGGCTCCTCGGCGAGCTCGCGTTCGACGAGCGCGTCGAGCATCTCGTATCGCGGACGGGCGACGCGGGGAAGGTCATCGGCGAGGAGCTCGAGCGCCACGACGCGATCGTCTTCGGCGCGAGCGGCCGCGAGGGCTCGGCCGACCAGGTCGGGCCGGTCGGCCAGGCCATCCTCGACAGCCGCAAGCCCGCGATCCTCGTGCGCACCCGCACTCCCCTCGCCTCGGCGCTGTTCCTGCCGCGCCCGCCGCTTCCGACCGACCGCGCCGCACGAAGCCGCGCCATCGGCGAGCTCGTGGATCGGTGGTTCGCGGAGAACACGTTCTCGAGCACCGAGTTCGCCGACCTTGGCCGTCTCGTCGAAGCCAAGCAGCGCCAGGGAGTGCGCATCTCGGTCGGTCTGCCGGCCCTCAACGAGGAGGCCACCATTGGTCCCGTCATCCGGGCGATCCGCACGCGGCTCATGGAACGGGTTCAGCTCGTCGATGAGATCGCGGTGATCGACTCCGACAGCACGGACCGCACACGCGAGATCGCCGAGGCCGAGGGCGTCCCGGTGTTCATCCACCAGCAGATCCTTCCCGAGTGCGGCGGCCTGAGCGGAAAGGGCGAGGCGCTCTGGAAGAGCCTCCACGTCCTCACCGGAGACCTGATCGTCTGGGTGGACACGGACGTGACGAGCTTCCATCCGAAGTTCGTGTACGGGATCCTCGGACCGCTGCTGATGCGACCGGACCTGCAGTTCGTGAAAGCCTTCTACCAGCGACCGCTGCGGATCGGCGACGAGGTGCAGGCGACCGGCGGCGGTCGCGTCACAGAGCTCACGGCGCGGCCGGTCCTGAACCTCTTCTTCCCGGAGCTCTCCGGCATCGTCCAGCCGCTGTCCGGCGAGCAGGGCGGGCGGCGCGCGCTGCTCGAGCAGATCCCCTTCTTCAACACCTACGGCGTCGAGACGGGTCTGCTGATCGACACGCTCCAGCGCGCGGGCCTCGGCGCGATCGCGCAGGTCGACATGAAGCAGCGCATCCACCGCAACCAGTCGCTCTACGCGCTCTCGAAGATGTCGTTCGAGATCCTCCAGGTCGCGCTTCGCCGCGTGGGCGAGGCACGCGGAGAGAGGCTGTGGGAGGATGCGAACTCCACGATGAAGCTGATCACCCCCGAGAACGGCGGGCTCCACCTCGAGCTGCACGACATCACGACCGTCGAGCGGCCGCCGATGATCACCATCCCCGGGTACCGCATCGCGCGCGACCTTGCCGGCTAGGCGCCGCGCGGCTTGAGCATCAGCGAGGCGACCCCTGACGAGGTCGCGCCACCGGCGGGCCGGGGCGGCGACCTCTCGATGCGGACGGGACGCGGGCGCGCCGCGATCTTCGGCTTCGCGGTCGCGCACTTCTCGCATCACGTCACGAACTCGCTGCTCGCGCCGCTCATGCCCCTCATCGCCTCGACGTTCGGTCTCAACTACGTGCAGCAGGGCCTGGCGGTCTCCGCGATGAGCATCCCGCAGGGCCTCTCGAACGCACCCATGGGCGTCCTCGCCGACCGTGTCGGACCGCGCCACGTCCTCGCAGGAGGCCTCGTGCTGCTCGGGCTCTCGAGCGTGGCGATCTCGCAAGCCGGCGAGTACTGGCACCTGCTCGTGTTCCTCGCCGCGATGGGGATCATCTCGGGCACGTACCACGCGCCCGCGGTCGCGCTGATCGCGCGCGCGTTCCCCGAGCGGGGCCGCGGCGCGGTCATGGGTCTTCACACGACGGGTGGACATCTCTCGTTCTTCGCCGCGCCGCTCGTGGCGGGCGTCGTCGCGGTCGCCGCCGGTACCTGGCGCGCGCCTTACCTGCTCTTCGCTATCGCTCCCATCCTCTCGGGGATCGCGCTGTGGCAGCTCGCGCCGAAGGCGCACGTCCGCCCGCCGTCACGGGGCCGCCTTGCGGCGCTCCGCGAGATCGCCGCCGTGTTCCGCGAGGTCGGGAACGTCGTGACGCTCTCGATCCTCTTCCAGGTCGGCTTCGCGGCGTTCCTCGGGTTCCTCGCCGTCTACCTCGTGGATGCCCGCGGCCTGAACGTCGCAGTCGCGGCGGCGCTCTACGGGCTGCCTCAGCTTGCGGGGATCGTCGGCGCGCCCTTCGGCGGCTGGCTCAGTGACCGGATCGGCCGCCGCGCGGTGATCGCGATCGGCCTTGGGATCCTCGGTCCGGCCATCCTGGTCTTCACCGTCACGCCAACGGAGCTCGTGTTCCTCCCGCTGCTCGTCGTCGGTGTCGCGGGCGCGGTGCGCATGACCGTGACCGAGGTGCTGGTCGCCGAGAGCGCACCGATCGAGCGGCGCGCGACGGTCCTCGGCACGTACTACCTCCTGGCGGCGGAGGTTGGTGGGTTCGCCGCGCCGGTGCTTGGCGTGCTCGCGGTGGGCATCGGGATCGCGGCGGCGTTCACCTACGTAGCGATCGCGCTGACGCTCTTGTCGGGGGTGGTCGTTCTCGCGGCGGTGACGCGGAGGCTCTAGCCCTTCGAGGCCTCGCGCTCCTCGCGCCATTCCGCGACGCGCTCCAGCACGGTGCCGTCATCGAGCGCGATCGCGCGCCGGTTCCGCTCCGCGACGAGACGCGCCGTGCGCGCGGCACGCTCGGCCAGTGGCTGGCGCTCGGGCACGAGCTTC
>CAZTAI010000167.1:0-2369 GCA_964611555.1 uncultured Chloroflexota bacterium
GAGCAGGTCCAGCGCGATACGCGCGATCACGTCTTCATCTCGTGGATGGCGCAGGGCGGGCTCGCCCCGCTCGTCGTGACAGGGGGTGAGGGCTCCTGGATCCACGCCGGCGAGCGACGGATCCTCGACTTCTCATCGACCCTCGTGAACACGAACCTTGGGCACCAGCACCCGAAGGTGATCCGCGCCATCCAGGAGCAGGCCGAGCGCTTGACTTACGCGGCTCCCGGGTTCACCGACGAGCCGCGCGCCACCCTCGCCCGGATGATCGCCGAGGTCACCCCGGGCGATCTCACCAAGACGCTCTTCACCACCGGCGGCAGCGAGGCGATCGAGAACGCCATCAAGATGGCCCGCCTCTACACCGGCCGGCACAAGATCCTCACGCAGTGGCGCTCGTTCCACGGTCAGACCGCGGGGGCAATGACCGCGGGCGGCGACAACCGCCGCTGGGCGAACGAGCCGGGCATCCCCGGCGTCGTGCGCTTCCTCAACCCCGACCCGTACCGCTCCGTCTTCGGGACCGACGTGCAGAAGGCGCTCGCGCATGTGGAAGAGGTCGTCTGGTACGAGGGTCCGGAGCAGGTCGCCGCGATCCTGTGCGAGCCGATCGTCGGCGCCAGCGGCCTCATCGTCCCGGCCGACGGATTCTTCCAGGGCATCCGCCAGATCTGCGACCGCTACGGGATCGTGATGATCCTGGACGAGGTCATGACCGGCTTCGGCCGCACCGGCAAGTGGTTCGCGGCGGAGCACTGGAACGTCGTGCCCGACGTGATGACGTTCGCCAAGGGCGTGAACTCGGGATACGTGCCACTCGGCGGCACGATCGTCGACGGTCCGATCGCCAAGCACTTCGACGACCACGTCCTGTGGCACGGCCTTACCTACAGCGGTCACGCGCTCGCGTGCGCCGCCGGCGTGGCCACGATCCAGGCCTACCGCGACGAGCGCGTCGTCGAGCACGCCGCCGCGATGGGCGAGGTCCTGGGCCAGGGGCTGCGCGATCTCATGGCGAAACACCCCTCGGTCGGCGATGTCCGCGGCAAGGGCCTCATGTGGGGCGTCGAGCTGGTGAAGGACCGCAAGACCAAGGAGATGCTGGAGCGCTGGAACGGGCCCAGCCAGCGGCTCGCGACGTCGCTCCGGACCGCGCTCATGAAGCGCGACGTGTACATGATCTGCCGCTGGAACCTGCTCGTCGTCGCGCCGCCGCTCGTCGTCACCGAGAGCGAGCTGCGGATCGGCCTCGCCGCGATGGACGAGGCGCTCGAGATCGCGGACAAGTACGCCGCCACCGGCGAGCTCTAAGACAGCTTGACCACGGTCGCGGTCCGCTGCGGCGCCCTCATCGATGGCACGGGCGCCGACCCCAGGCGCAACGTCACGGTCCTGATCGAGGACGGGGCGATCCGCTCTTTCGGCGATGCCTCGCCCAAGGGCGCGCAGGTGATCGACGCCTCGGCGCTCACGGTCATGCCCGGGATGATCGACTGCCACGTCCACCTCTGGTCGAACGCCGAACCGGTGCAGGACCGCCTGCTCGTGCCGTTCAGCCTGAACGTCGCGCGCACGCTCATGAACGCGCGCCTGAGCCTCGATCACGGCTTCACGACCCTGCGCGACGCGGGCGGAACGCCGCGCGGTGTGAAGATGGCGATCGAGCGCGGTCTCTTCCCGGGGCCACGCCTCCGCATCGCCGTCGGGGCGCTATCGCAGACAGGGGGTCACGCCGACGGCCTCATGCCGCTGGGAGTGCGCATCTCGTTCTTCCCCTCGTCGTCCGAGCATCCCGACACCGTCGCCGACGGAGTCGAGGGCGTGCGCAAGGCGACGCGCGAGCTCATTCGCGCGGGCGCCGACCAGATCAAGATCATGACCTCGGGCGGCGTGCTCTCCCCGAACGACGAGCCCACCGCCACCGGGTTCACGCCGGACGAGATCGCCGCCGTCGTCTACGAGGCGCACGCCGCGGGGAAGACGGTGATGTCCCACGCCCAGGCGATGCAGGGCATCAAGAACGCGGTGCTGGCCGGGATCGAGTCGATCGAGCACGGCATCTACCTCACCGAGGAGATCTGCGCGGAGATGAAGAAGCGCGGCACGTTCCTCGTCGCCACCTTGATCGCGCCGCAGTGGGTGCTGCGCCGCGCCGAGAAGGACCCCTCGTCGATGCCGCCGTACGCGGTGCGGAAGGCCAGGGAGGTCATCGACGACCACACGAAGGCGTTCCGCATGGCCGTGGAGATGGGCGTCCCGATCGCGATGGGCACCGACACCGGGGTCGGGCCGCACGGGACGAACGCCGAGGAGCTCGCGCTCATGGTCGAGAACGGCATGACGCCGATGCAGGCGATCGTCGCGACGAC
>CAZTAI010000167.1:2469-4245 GCA_964611555.1 uncultured Chloroflexota bacterium
CCGTACTCCACGTACTCGAAGTCGGTGCCTTCCTTCTTGCCGAGCGAGACGAGCTTGTCGCGGAAGATCCGTGACTGGCCGACGGGGCAGCGCGGGTCGTTGACGCCGTGGATCATCAGCATCTTCGCTTTCAGCTTGTCGGCGAACTCGATGGCGCTCCGGTCGCGCCACAGTGCGCGGTCCTTCTCCGGGTCGCCCATCTGGTCCCGCAGGAAGTAGCGGAAGTGTTCCTTCGACTCGTCCCACATGGTGTGCAGGTCCGAGATGCCGACCCACGCGACGGCTGCCTTCCAGAGATCCGGCTTCTTGGTGGCCGCGATGAACGTCATGAAGCCGCCGTAGCTCCCCCCGAAGACGGCGATGCGCTTCGGATCGACATAGGGGAGCGCGCCCAGGTACTTCGCGCCTGCCGCGACGTCCTCGAGGTCCGCGCCGCCCCAGTCGAAGCGCGCGGAGTCGCGGAACTTCACGCCGTAGCCGGTGCTGCCGCGGATGTTCGGCTCGAGGACGACGAAGCCGCGGTCGGCGAGGAACTGCGCGTAGGGATCGAACGCCCGGAACCACTGGTGCGTCGGCCCGCCGTGGACGTTGACGATCGCCGGTAGCCGCTCGCCTGGGGCCACGTCACGCGGCTTGTACAGGATCGCCGGCACCTTCGTGCCGTCCGGGCTCGTGTACCAGACGTGCTCGCTCCGGACGAAGACGCTCGGGTCGATGGAGCCGTACTCCGGCTCGATGAGCGTGTCGTACTTGTCCGTCGCGAGGTCGTAGCTGAGCAGCGCGGCGCGCTGCGTGTCGGTCGCGTAGTTGAGGAGCAGACGGCGGTCGCCGTCGTAGAAGAGTCCGCCGTAGCCGAAGCCGGGCGGGAGATCGAGCTCGCGACGCGCGCCGGTCTCGACGTCGTAGAGGACCGGCTTCACCTCGGAGTCGTGGTTCGCGTAGCAGGCGAGACGCTTTCCGTCCTCCGAGAAGCGCAGAGCCTGCTCCTCCACGTCCCCGGTACCGAGCCAGCGGACCTCGCCCGTCTCGACGTCCAGGATCCCCGCGCGGAAGTCGCCGGAGCTGTCGCTGTTCACCGCGAGACGCTTTCCGTCCGGGTGCCACGCGACGATCACGTCCTTGACCCCGACCTCGGTCCGGAAGATGCGCCGCAGGCCGGTGCCATCGGGCTTGATCAGGTAGCCGTCCTCGTTCTTCAGGTCCGGCTCCTCGTTCGCGGTGAAGGCGATCTGCGTTCCGTCGGGGCTGAACTTGCCGCCGCGGAAGACCGGAGACGGGAGGTCGGTGACCGGCGCGAGGTTCGACCCGTCGAGCCGTGACCGCCAGAGGCCGAGCTGGCCCGGCTTGCCGGGGGTCTCGGGCCGCGAGCGGTTCGACGCGATGAGGAGCCACTGGTCGTCCGGGCTGACCTCTACCGCGTGGTGCTCCGCGGCGCCGCCGCTCGTGAGCTGACGTACCGCGCTCGTCTCGACGTCGATGACGTAGAGATCGTGCTGCTCGTTGCCGCCCTCGTCGCGTCCGAAGAAGATGCGCCGGCCCGCGTGGTCCCACTCGAAGCCGGTGCGGAGCGCCCGCGGAACCTCGCCATGGCTCACCTGCTTCGTCTCTTTCGTCTTCAGATCCATGACGTACAGCTCGATGCGACCCGTGCGCTCCGAGTAGAACGCGACGCGGTCACGCTGGTACGAGAGCTGTGGGAAGTAGAAGCTGGGAAGCCGGGCGAGCTCCGCGAGGTCGATGCGCCCGCGCGTACGGCGTTCGGTGCTGACGGCCATG
>CAZTAI010000168.1:0-4208 GCA_964611555.1 uncultured Chloroflexota bacterium
GGGCGTCCGGTGCGCGCCTGGCGGGCACGCTCCTCCGCGAGCTGGCCCGCCGCGAAGGCCGCTACGGCATTGTCACCGCGTGCATCGGGGTGGGGCAGGGGATCGCGACGCTCTTCGAGCGCGAGGACTGACCGGCTCGTGAAGGACGCGTCCTCGCTCCCGCGGGTGAGCGACGACGAGCGGTTCATGGACGAGGCGATCGCCGAGGCACGCGCCGCGGGAGACGCTGGCGACGTTCCCGTCGGCGCGGTCGTCGTCCGGAAAGGCGCGATCGTCGGGCGCGGGCGCAACCGCCGCGAGGTGGACGCCGACCCGACCGCGCACGCCGAGATCCAGGCGCTGCGCGAGGCGGCACAGGCGCTCGACCGCTGGCGCCTGCACGACTGCGCTCTCTACGTGACGATCGAGCCCTGCGCCATGTGCGCCGGCGCCGCGATCTTGGCGCGCATCCCGCTCGTCGTCTTCGCCGCTCCGGAGGAGAAGACGGGCGCCGTCCAGTCGACCGTGGACCTCTTCGACGACCCGCGCACGCTCCACCGGCCCAAGTGGCGGGTCGGCGCACGCCGCGTCGAGGTGGAGCGCTTGCTCGCCGACTTCTTCCGGACACGGCGCAGGGCGCCCGAGGTCGAAGGCTGACTATGCTCGGCGTGAAGACAACGTCAGGGCGGTGATGGCATGAGCGACATGGCACGCATTGCGCGCGAGCTGGTGGCCCCGGGCAAGGGCATCCTCGCGGCGGACGAATCGTCCAGCACGATCAAGAGGCGGTTCGACGCGATCGGCGTCGAGAGCACCGAGCAGAACCGGCGGGACTACCGCGAGATGCTCTTCCGCACGCCGGGCTCTTCCGAATTCATCAGCGGCGTGATCCTCTACGACGAGACGATCCGCCAGAAGGCCTCGGACGGCACCTCGCTCGTCAAGGTCCTGCAGGACCAGAAGATCCACCCCGGCATCAAGGTCGACCTTGGCGCGAAGCCGCTCGCCAACCGGCCGGGCGAGACCATCACGGAAGGCCTCGATGGGCTGCGTGAGCGGTTCGCTGAGTACAAAGCGCAGGGAGCCGTCTTCAGCAAGTGGCGCGGGGTCATCAACATCGCGCCGGGGTCACGCGACGCGGCCTCCGCCAAGACGCCCACCCGCGGCGCGATCGAGGCGAACGCGCATGCGCTGGCGCGCTACGCGGCGCTCAGCCAGGAGGCCGGCATCGTGCCGATGGTCGAGCCCGAGGTCCTCATGGACGGCGACCACTCCATCGACACCTGCTACGACGTGACGCTCGTCACCCTCCACGCGGTGTTCCGCGAGCTCGCCGGCGCGCGCGTCGTGCTCGAGGAGATGCTCCTCAAGCCGAACATGGTCATCTCAGGCAGCGAGGCCAAGGATCGCGCGCCCGCATCGGACGTCGCGCGGTACACGCTGCACTGCTTCCTTCAGGCCGTGCCCGCCGCGGTACCGGGGATCGTCTTCCTCTCGGGTGGTCAGTCCGACACGGAGGCTACGGTGAACCTCGACGCCATCAACCGACGCGCGGTCGAGATCGGCGGCGTCCCGTGGCAGCTCAGCTACTCGTACGGGCGCGGGCTGCAGGCCGCTCCGCAGAAGGCCTGGTCGGGCAAGAAGGAGAACGTGGCAGCGGCGCAGCGGGCGTATCACCACCGCGCCCGGTTGACGTCGGCCGCGCGGATGGGGAAGTACTCGCCCGACATGGAGAAGGAGACCGTTGCCGTCTAACCCGGGTGGCTGGAAGGTCTGCTCGCGGGGGCACAAGTACCGCGGAACGGTCGGCTGTCCGATCTGATGGAAGAAGCATCGGCCCGTTGGGCCGAAGAAAAAGTGAGCTAGGCCGGAACCGGCTCCGCGACGACGACGTTCTGACGCGGCGGCGAGATCCGGAGCGCCAGCGACACGGCGATGAAACCCATGATCGCCGCCGAGATGAACATCAGGTGGTAGTCACCGAGTAGGACGCGGAAGAACCCACCCGCGTACGCGGCGAGCGCCGCGCCGACCATGTGCGAGAACCAGATCCATCCGTAGAGCGTTCCCAGCGACGCGCGCCCGAAGCGTGACGCCGTGAGGCTCACCGTTGGCGGTACCGTCGCGATCCAGTCGAGGCCGTAGACGATCGCGAAGAGGATCAGGCCCTGGAACTCGTACACGAGCGGGAGCGCCAGAAGCGAGATCGCGCGGAACCCGTAGTAGATCGCGAGCAGGCGTCGCGGGTCGTAGCGGTCGGTGAGCCAGCCCGACGCGAGCGTCCCGACGATGTTCAGCCCTCCAATGAGGGCAAGGGCGCCCGCCGCCACGACCTCGGTGAAGCCATGCTCGACGGCGTGGGGGATGAGGTGCGTCGCGATGAGCCCGTTCGATGTGTAGCCGCATACGAAGAAGGAGCCGGCCAGGAGCCAGAAGTCCTTCGTCCGGAGCGCCTCTCGCAGGGGCGTGCCCTTTGTATCGAGCGCTCGCTCTCGCGAGATCGTCGCCGCGTCCTCGCCGTAGGGCCGGAGCCCTACATCCTCCGGCCGGTCGCGCATGAAGAGAAGGACCGGTACGAGGACGGCGGCGGTGGCGATGGCGATCACCGTCATCGCCGCGCGCCAGCCATCGGCCACGAGGACGCTGGCCATGAATGGGATGAACACGAGCTGGCCGGCCGAGACCGCGCCTCCGAACAGGCCCACCACCAGGCCCTGGTGCTTCCGGAACCAGCGGTGCGCGACGGCCGCGCTGACCACCTGTCCCGCTGCGCCCGTCCCGAGACCGAGAGCGATGCCCCAGACGACGTAGAACTGCCAGAGCTCGCGCACGTACAGGAGTGCCCAGATGCCGCTCGTGATGAGCCCGATACCGGCAAGGAGCACCCGCCGCGGACCGAACCGATCGACCAGGCCACCGCCCAGCGGTCCGCCGAGACCGAACGCCAGCAGGCTGAACGCGACCGCGAGCGAGATGCTCGCGCGGTCCCACCCGAACTCGGTCTCGAGGGGCAGCATGATCAGCCCCGGCGTGGCCCGGACCGCCTGAGCGGTCAGCAGCGCGACGAACATGAGCGCGACGACGACCCAGGCGTAGTGGAAGCGCACGTTCGCCAGTCTGACGGACGACGCGGATCGTTTCCGTGTCCCGAGTCACAAATGGCGCGACCGCGAGGATCCTCGCGGCTAAACTTGTTCGCGGAGAGGTGTCCGAGTGGTTGAAGGTGCCGCTCTCGAAAAGCGGTAGGCGTAAGCCTCGTGGGTTCGAATCCCACCCTCTCCGCCCGGTACGCTTCGCGCTCATCGGGAGAGGTCGCCTAGTGGCCTAGGGCGCTGACCTGGAAAGTCAGTGGGTGAAAGCCCCGTGGGTTCGAATCCCACCCTCTCCGCTGTACCCTTGTCGTGGTCGTGCTAGGCGGGGAGATAGCGGTGCCCTGTACCCGAGATCCGCTTTAGCGGGGCTGAATCCCCTCCCGAGGCCGGCCACCGCGGATCCTGCTAGCGCACGGAGGCGTTGAAGGCCGGGTCCTGTGCAGCAGTGAGCCGTGAACCCCGTCAGATCCGGAAGGAAGCAGCGGTAAGCGGAGTTCGCTGAGTGCCGCAGGGCGACCTGGCTGGAGCCGACGACGCGAGTAGCTCCGTGATGGTCCGTTCGACGGAGGGTGCACGGCCGTAAAGCCGCGCGCTGGCGCGCGGCTTTACTACCAGGAGGCGCTTTAGGCTCGCGCTTCGCGCTCGCGTATCTCCTACTCGTTGTTGGTACTTGTCCGTGTTCGGATCGATCCAGACGACGTTCTATCCTCACCACGTGCCCGACCGCCAGGCCCTCTATCGCCGTTGGCGCCCACAGCGGTTCGCGGAGGTCGTAGGCCAGCAGCACGTCATCCGCACCCTCCGCAACGCCATCGCCTCGGGACAGGTCGCGCACGCGTACCTGCTCGCCGGCCCGCGCGGCATCGGCAAGACCTCGATCGCGCGTCTGATCGCCAAGGCGGTCAACTGCCCCAAGGCCGCGGACGGCGAGCCGTGCGACGCCTGCCCGGCCTGCGTCTCGATCCGCGAAGGACGCTTCCTCGACCTGATCGAGATCGACGCCGCGAGCAACCGCGGCATCGACGAGATGCGCGACCTGCGCGAGAAGGTCCGATTCGCGCCTTCGGAGGGCCAGTACAAGGTCTACGTCATCGACGAGGCCCACCAGCTGACCTCGGAAGCGTTCAACGCGCTGCT
>CAZTAI010000169.1:0-1838 GCA_964611555.1 uncultured Chloroflexota bacterium
CCCGCGGGCCTCGTCCTCCATCAGCTCGACGAAGGTCTCGACGATCACGGGGTTGAACTGGGTGCCCTTGCACCGGCGGAGCTCAGCGAGGGCGGCTGCCTTCGACATCGCCGGCCGGTACGCGCGTGTCGACGTCATCGCGTGGAAGCTGTCGGCCACCGTGATGACCTGGGCAGCGAACGGGATGTCGTCGGCCTTGAGCTGGTGCGGGTAGCCCGTGCCGTCGTAGCGCTCGTGGTGGGCCTCGACGATCGGTCCGACCCGCTCGAGCGTCGGGACGTGGGCCAGGAGGTTCGCGCCGATGGTGGTGTGCTCCTTCATCTCCTCCCACTCGGCCGGCGTGAGGGCGCCCGGCTTGCAGAGCACCTGCTCCGGGATACCGATCTTGCCGATGTCGTGGAAGAGGGCGGCGAGCTGGATGGAAGCGACGTCCTCCTCGGGGAGGCCGAACTTCCGGGCGAGGGATACGGCGTGGAACATCGTGGCCGTCGAGTGGCCCTGGGTGTACTTGTCCTTGGCCTCGAGCGCTCCTACGAGCGCGCCGATGACCGAGAGGTGCGATTCCTCGAGGCGGACGTTCGTCATCTCGAGGGTCCGGTTGACGGTCTCGAGCTCGTCGTTCCGCTTGCGGAGCTCCTTCGACTTAGCCATGTAGAGCTTGAAGGAGTACCAGGCGACGCCGAGGGGCATGATGAAGGCGGCGGCACCGAAGAGCTGGAGCGACTGGTAGGCCAGGGCCAGCGCGGCCCCGTTGATGCCCGTCGCCAGCCAGTTGACGACCATCCACGAGTAGTTCTCGCGGTAGATGTCGTAGAAGCGGCTGCCGGTCGTGAGGGCGATGACCGTGCCCGTCAGGGCGCTGTTCACGGCGAAGTACACGAGGCTCGAGATGCCGACCGCGAGGATCGTCGGGACGACGGATCCCGGAGGCACCTGACCGCCGACGAGCTGATACGTCGTCGAGGCGATGAAGGCCGAGATCGTGAGCGCCCCGGTGTTGAAGGCGATCTTCTCGAAGGGCTTGCGCTTGGGAGTGAAGGCGTTGACGGCCGCTGCGGCGAGGTTCACCCAGAGGGCGATCCCCGTGCCGTAGAGGACGTACGCCGCGATCGTCGCCGCGAAGGACACGGACACGGCGCTGTTCCGGAAGAGGAAGACCGGCAGGCGCTGTGCGCCTGCGGCCAGACCCGCGAGCAGCAGGACCGTGAACGGGTCCGAGAGCGTGGTGCCGATGGTCATCGAGCCGGCGAAGAGGGCCAGAGCGCCCAGCGCCGCGACGCCGCTGATGTACATGGTCGGGACCGAGATCTTCGTGCTGGAAGGCGTGAAGGTGCGGTCCAGCTCAGACATCTCTAGTCCACCTGCTCCCAATCAGAGGTCGACTGCGAGTCGTAGCTCAGAGAGTCAGCGGACTCCCAGGTGATGCTCTCCCAGGTGATGTTCTCCCAGGTGATGTTCTCCCAGGTGAAGTTCTCCCAGGTGATGTTCTCCCAGGTGATGCTGTCCCAGGTGATGTTCTCCCAGGTGATGTTCTCCCAGGTGATGCCATTGGCATCGACGCCGCCGTTGTAGAGCGGGTCGTTCCACGTGAACGGCTGGCCCTGGATGAACCGGCGCATGTCCTTGGCGAAGGAGTCGCTCACGCGGCCTTCGCTGTACTCGCGCTCGGTGCTGATGCTGGCGACGGCCTTCGCGGCGTTGATGCGGCCGGCGCCCTGGTCCTTGCTCACAAATCCGGGGAGAGGAGTGGCGCTCGACTTGAGGCGCTTCTTGAGCATCTGCGGGGTGAGTGTCGGGTTCCGCTCGAGCATGAGCGCGACCGTTCCGGCGACGACCGG
>CAZTAI010000169.1:1938-4175 GCA_964611555.1 uncultured Chloroflexota bacterium
GTCGTCGTGACCGCGGAGCCGGTGAAGTCGACCTGAGCGGCGATGCGCCCGGCGAGGTCCGGGTGCGCGTAGATGCCGCTGTCGACGATCGCGACGCCGATACCCTTGCCCGTCACGCCGCTGTTGGTCCACGCGCTCGGCGCGCCGATCGAGAGGATCCCCGGAGTGGTGGCCTTGCTTGCGTCAGCAGCGGGGTCCCAGTTGGCCAGGATCGGGCCGTCCGCGTAGATGTAGTCCACCTGCGCGCTGTTCGTCAGCCGCAGAAGCTGCTTGCCCTTGATCTTGGCCGAAGCGCCCCCGACGATGCCGAGTGCGTGCCGCTTGCTGCCACCTTCCTTGGTTATCTCGTCGCCGGCACGCTTGGCGCGATCGTCCTTCGACGAGCGCCGCGTCTCCTTGACGACGGTACGGACGATCACGTCGTACTCCGCCTTCTGGTCGGCCAGGACCTCACTCAGGAGGGCCGGGTCGATCTTGGAAGAGTCGAACGTGCGGGCGTCCGCGTGGATCTGGAATGCCGAGAGCAGGAACGCGAGCGCGAGGACAAGGGTCAATTCACGTCTCATGGAGTGCATCCTCGGCAGCGGCTCTTAGCGGGCTCTTGAAGCCACGCGGACCGGCGCGAGCACTCCCGCCAGGCCGCCGGAGCGGCCGCGCAGCGTCTCGAAGAGCCGGGTGGTCTCGGCCTCGGGCGCCGTCTCCAGCTCGCGCCGGAGGAGGGTGACCAGGGAGCGGTAGTGGCGCTCCACCAGGGCTCCGTCGCCGGAGGCGTGGTAGGCGCGCATCAGGAGCCGGTGGACGTGCTCGTCGTAGGGCTCGCGCTCGAGGTACATCCGGCACGGGGCAACGGCCGCCGCGCCCTCCTCACGCTCGATCTCGAGCTCGGCGAGCTGGCGTAGGGCTGAGAGGAACTGCCGGAGCACGTCCTCGCGGCGCTCGGCCACCCACTCGGAGTCGAGGTCGGTGAGGAGATCGCCACGGTAGAGAGCGGTCGTGGCGCGGAACAGGCGGACGGCGTCGTCGGGCCGTCCCGCGCGGCGGAAGCGGTGCGCCTCATTCAGCAGGAGCTGGAAGACGTCGACGTCGACCGGGGCTTTCTCCGTGGTGAGCAGCTGGTAGCCACCCTCGGTGCGGACCGTCGGCGCGGCCTTCAGCGTGCCGAGCGCCTTTCGGAGCGCGTGCACGGTGAAGTGGAAGTTGCTGATCCCGCTTCCCGGCTCGGTCTCGGGCCAGAGGCGCTCGATGATCTCGTCGCGGCCGAGCGCACGGTCCCGGTGGATCAGCAGCAGGCTGAAGAGCTCCTTGGCCTTGGACGTGCGCCAGGCGCGGTCGCTGATCCGGACCCCGCCGACGCGCACGTCGAGGTTGCCGAGCATCGAGACCTGCAGCCCGCCGCCGGCGCTCTTCGTCTCGCTCGGCCCGGGCACGATGAGCAGCTGCTCGACGGAGGGCCGGTCCTCGGCGCGGATCTCGAGCACGCCGAGGCGCTCCGAGAGCCACATCGCGAGGGCTGGCCTGAGGATGAACAGCGCGCGGTCGCCCTCACGCGCGAGCTCGAGGAGCGCGGTCCGCAGGTAGCCGATGGCGCGAGCCTGGTCGGGATCGAGCTGTGCGGAGAGGACGGCGGCCTTGCGGTCCGAGTAGGTCGCTCCGCTGCGTCTCGCGGCATCGACCGACTCCCAGTAGTTGGCCAGAGCGGCGGTGAGATCGCCGGTCTGCTCGACGATCGAGCCCCGCGCGACCGCGAGGGCCGCCACGATGCTCGGGTCGCGGCCGGCTGCGAGCACGCTCTCGGCCGACCGGAGCGCTTGCTGCGCGCCGGTGATGTCGCCGCGCACCGCGCGGCGTTCGGCGACCTGCGAATGCAGCGCCGCGGTCGAGCGGTGCGATCCGCGCGAGCGGAGGACCGTGACCGCCTGGCTGTAGGCCTCGTCGGCCTTCTCGATGTCGCCCGCAAGACCCTGAACGAACGCGAGGGTCACGAGCGAGGCGGCCTCGGCGTCCCGCAGCCCGTCGGCGCGCGCCATCGCGAGTCCCGATGTGAGCGTGTCGACCGCGTCGGCGGTGTCGCCGCGCCGGGCACGCACCTCGACCACGCCGGCCTGCGCGATGAGGACCGGGGCGAGGTCGGTGCTCGCGGTGCGGGCGTCAAGGACCTTCACGAAGTACGACTGCGCGTCCGCGAGGCGGCCCTGCTCCAGGTGGAGCTTCCCGAGCGAGACGTGCTCGCGCATCTG
>CAZTAI010000170.1:0-4057 GCA_964611555.1 uncultured Chloroflexota bacterium
TGCTCCCCCCCGCCTGCCGCTACACACCGACCTGCTCCGAGTACGCGATGGAGGCCATCGAGCGGCACGGCCTCGCCAGGGGCGGCTTCCTCGCCGTGCGGCGTCTGCTCTCGTGCCACCCCTTCGCCCGCGGCGGGTATGACCCCGTGCCAGGGCTCTCGCAGGGACGCTCCGCATGACCGAGATCTGGAACACGCTCCTCGTCCATCCGCTGCTCTCATTCCTGGTCCTGGCCTACGACTTCACTCGCGACTTCGGCCTCGCGATCGTCCTCGTGACCGTCGGCATCCGCCTGACCCTGTACCCGCTCTTCGTGACGCAGATCCGATCGCAGCGCGCGATGCAGGAGGTCGGACCCGCGCTCGCGGAGCTCAAGGCCAAGCACGGCAAGGACCGCCAGCGGATGGCCGAAGAGCAGATGAAGCTCTACAAGGAGCGTGGGGTGAACCCCGCGATGGGGTGTCTCCCGCTGCTCGTGCAGCTTCCGATCCTCTTCGCGATGTACTCCGCGTTCATTCAGGCGCCCGATCTCACCGGCGAGCAGCTGCGCGGGATCATCTGGCCCTTCATCCCGAATCCGCTCGAGTCAGGCGAACGCCTGGACACGACGGCGAACTGGCTGCCCTGGATCGGCGAGTGCACTCGGCCCGACGGCGCGGTCCTGCGCGGCCTGGCCTGCAATGACCCGATCGGTGTCCTGCCGATACTCGCCGGCGTCACGCAGCTCATCGCGTCACTCATGGCGCAGCCCGCGGTGCAGCCGAAGAACCTGGATCCGCAGGCCAAGATGATGCAGTCGATGGTCTACTACTTCCCGGTCATCACGATCGTCATCGCGTGGACGCTGCCATCCGGTCTCGCGGTCTACTGGGTCGCTACGACCGTCTTCCAGATCGCTCAGCAGTACTTCGTGACGGGCTGGGGTCAGCTGACGCGCTGGCTTCCATTCCTGAGAAGTGTCCCAAGCCCGGCCGACCGCGGCCTGGCCAGAGGCCAGCGCGAGGCGATCGCCGAGGTGGAGCACGACATGGCGGAGGCCGACGCGAACGAGACGGACACGAACGGAAGCGAGACGCCGGACGGCCGGCGCCGCGGCCGCCGGAGGCGCAGGCGATGAGCCCGATCCGCGGGGACGAGTTCACCGGCCGCACCGTCGAGGAGGCCATCGAGCGCGGGCTGCGCGAGCTCGGCCGTCGCCGCGACCAGGTGGACATCGAGATCCTCGACCGCGGCAAGCCCGCGAACATGCTGGGCATGGGCGGCGAGGACGCTCGCGTGCTCCTCTCCTATGAGGAGGTCGAGACCGACGAGCCCGAGCCGATCGTCGATGAGGCGGAGGTGCCGCGCCGTCCAGCCGAAGCGCGCGCCGAAGCCGGCGACGACGAAGAGCCGCCGCGCGTCTTCGGCGAAGAGCTGCCGATCGGCGCCGAGGTCCTCTCGGCCCTGCTCGAGGTCATGGGCGTCGAGGCCGAGGTTAAGATCGAGCAGATCCCGGGACGAGAGGGCGTCGAGGTGAGCGGTCCCGAGCTCGGCGCGCTCATCGGGCGCGGCGGAGAGAACCTGGTCGCGCTCCAGCAGGTCGTGTCCGCCATAACTTCGCGAAAGGTCGGCCACACCGTGCACGTGCCGGTGGACGTCGAGGGCTACCGCCTCCGGCGCGAGGAGCACCTCCGCGAGGTCGCGGGCCGCGTCGCCGAGCGGGTGCGCGCCAGTGGGCAGGCTGTGACCCTGGAGCCGATGCTGGCCTACGAGCGCCGCGTGGTGCACCTCGTGGTGCAGGCCGTCAGCGGCCTCCGGACGGAGTCGGTCGGAAACGAGCCGAACCGCCGCGTGGTCATCAGCTCCACGGCTCCCGGCGCGCGAGGGCCGATCGGGCCCCGCGCGTTCTCGCCCCGCCCCGGGGACGCGCGGCCCGGCGGCTTCGGTCGGCCTGCCTACGGGCCCCGCCGGACGTTCAGCCCCCGCGACGGCTTCCGGCGACCGCCCGGGCCCACCCGCGGAGGCGTCTAGACACCAGACCAGTACCCCGGATGCGACCTGCTGTACAGACCGGACCGCCTAGCCAGCCCTAGCCTTTGAGCGTGGCCCTGCCGCACTCCCCGCTGATGGTCCGCCGCAACTTCCGCATCGACGTCTTCGCCGCCGTCTGCGCGGGGCTGTACGCCGCCGTGCTGCTCGCGTTCATGCCGGTGGTCGTGCGCCGGATGGGCGGCTCGTCGTTCGAGGTCGCGCTCGTCGTGGCCGCGCCGTTCATCGGCCACCTGCTCTCGCCGATCGGCATCTACCTGCTCTCGGGTCTGCCCGCGGTCCGGGTGGTCGCCGGGGTCGTGACGGCCTCGCGCGTCGTGTTCATCCTCGGCGTCCTTCTCGCGACGACGCCGCTCATGCTCGCCATGACGACGCTTGCCTTCTGGGTGATCACGATCGCGAACATCGCTGCCTACACGGCGGTGATGGCCGCGATCTACCCGAACAGCGAACGCGCGCAGGCCATGGGCAAGGTGCGCATCGGCGCGTCCATCGCGTCCATCGTCGCGGCGGCGGTCGCGGGCATCTTCATCGACTTCATCGCCGCGACGATCGTCTTCGCGGCTGCCGCACTCATCTCGATGCCGGGCGCGATCGCGTTCTTCTGGATCCGCGACGAGGGCCGGACGGCCACGCAGGGTCGACGCAACACGTTCACGGTCGCACGCGAGATCTGGCAGGACCGGCGGTACCGGCAGCTGCTCTCGGCGAACACGGTGTTCGGCCTGGGCAACCTCATGAACGTCGCGATCGTGCCGATCATGCTCGTCGACCACTTCGACGCGCCGAACTCTTTCGTCGGTGGCCTCGCGGCCCTCGCATCGGTCACGGCCGCGGGCGCGTTCATCTTCTGGGGCCGCCTGATCGACCGCGGCAGCTCATTGCAGCTGTCGGCCTACGCCTCCACGCTCCTGCTGCTCGTGCCGCTGACCTACATGTTCGCGCCGAGCATCTGGTTCCTGGTGCCCCTGGCCGTCGTCCAGGGGATCGCTACGGCCTGCTTCGAGATCACGTATCACACGAACGTCGTGCAGGTCGCTCCGCCGGGCCGCGTTCTCGACTACGCGACGGCGCAGTCGTTCCTGCTCGGTATCCGCGGCACGATCGCTCCGTTCACGGCCTCGCTGCTGATGGCGCTGATCGCGCCGCGCATGGTCCTTGCGGTGGCCATCACGTTCATGGTCCTGGGGCTCGCGCTCTACTACCGCGCGGTGCGGCAGTACGCACCGGAGCGCGTCGTGGAAGTGATCCCGGACGCAGTGCTCGCGGAGTCGGCCACTTAAGGGCCCTAGCTTTCTCAAGGCCTTCACGGCCTTCTCTGCGGCGCTGCCCGTGCGGATGCGCACCTGTTGCTTCCTAGTCCGGCTTTAGAGGGATCCCCGCGACGCGCATCGCCGCGGCGAACCGCTCCGCGATCAGGATGTAGCCCGCGTCCGAGGGGTGGAAGCCGTCGGTGGCCACGGTCACATCGGTCATGAGCTCGGCCGAACCCGTGTGCAGGTCCACCAGGACGACGCGGTCACCGTGGCGACGCGCGACGCTGGCTACCCCTTCGTTGTATCCCGCGATCAGCGCCGAGAGGATCTCAGGGTCCGTGTCCGCATACGCCGGGACGGATCTGAGGTCCGGGACGTTGCCGACGAAGATGCGGGCGTCGGTGCTCGAGGCAAGCCCGTCGACGATCCGGGCCAGCGCGGCCGCATGGTCCACCGGAGAGACGCCTGCGTTCATGTCGTTCACGGCCAGCCAGATCGAGACGATCGTGGGCCGCTCCCGGATGGCGCCCGGCAGCTGCTCGGTCGCGGCCTGCGCGGTGAGGGAGCCCGAGATGCCGAGGTTCGTGTAGGTGGAGCCGGGCGGGAGGAGTGCCGCGATCCGCGCCGGCCACGAGCCTCGCGCCGGATCGATGGCGCCGATCCCGACCGTGTCAGATGCGCCGATGGCGACGTAGTGGAGCACGCCCGGCGGGCGTGCAGTAGACGTAGACGTTGGCGTCGGGCTGGCCGCCGTGGCGCGAGGCGGCTCGGCC
>CAZTAI010000171.1:0-4022 GCA_964611555.1 uncultured Chloroflexota bacterium
GAGATCGCCTCGATCGTCTGCGGCTGCACGCCGTCGTCGGCGGCGACGACGAGGATGGCGACGTCGGTGATCTGCGCGCCGCGCGCGCGCATCGCGGTGAAGGCCTCGTGGCCGGGCGTGTCGAGGAACGTGACTTTACGGTCCTTGTACTCGATCTGGTACGCGCCGATGTGCTGCGTGATCCCGCCGGCCTCGCGCGCGGTCACGTTGGTCGTGCGGATCGCGTCGAGGAGGCTCGTCTTGCCGTGGTCGACATGGCCGAGGATCGTGATGACCGGCGGGCGCGGCTTCAGCTTGCTCGGGTCGTCCTCGGTCCAGAGCTCCGGCTTGAGCGGCGCGATCTCGGCCTCGGTGTCCTCGACGACGGGCGCAGCCTCTTCCTCGGCCTTGGTCTCGATGCCGAGCTCGGTCGAGACGAGGCTCGCGGTCTCGAAGTCGATCGTCGTGTTGATCGACGCCATGACTCCCATGTTGACCAGCGCGCGCATCAAGTCGACGACGTTGACCTCGAGGAGCGTCGCGAGCTCTCGCACCGAGACCTGCTTCGGCAGGACGACCGGCGGACGTCCCTCGATGACCGCCACGGCGGGCGCAGCCTGCTCGACCGGCGCGACCACCGGCTGCGGGCGCTGCGGCCTACGGCCCCGTGGACGGGGGCCGCGCTGTGGCGGGAACCGCCGAGGTCGTGCCTTGGGCATTACGCGGTCTCCTTCTGTCGCACGCGGGCTGCTTCGTCTAGTTCTACCTTCAATCGCTCCGCAGTGACGGCGTCGACCGGGATCTCGAGCGCTTTGGCCAGCACACCCTCGCGCAGTCCGCGGTCGAGGCAGGCCTGATCCGGGTCGAGGTACGCACCCCGCCCGGGGGCCTTGCCGCGAAGGTCAACTGTCAACTCGCCCGCGGGCGAGCGCACGATGCGCACGAGCTCCCGCTTGGCGCGGACGGTGTGGCAGGCCACGCACGTTCGCTGCGGAAGACGACTACCGGGGGGCTTCGCCCCCCGAGGACCCCCCGCCTTCCGGCTAACGGCGTTCCTTCTTCTTCTTGGCTCCGAGGAGCGCTCGGTCCTCTTCGTCCAGCTCTTCCTCGTCGGCCATCGCGGACTCGGCCTCGACCTCCGCGATGAGATCGTGACTGGGCTCGGCGTCCTCCTCGACCGGCGGAGCGGCCTCGGCCTCGACCGCGACCGGCTCGGGCTCCGGCTCGGGCTCGAGCTCGGCGCGCACTTCCGACTCGCTGCGGATGTCGATGCGCCAGCCGGTGAGCTTCGCGGCGAGCCGCGCGTTCTGGCCTTCCTTACCGATCGCGAGGGAGAGCTGTCGGTCTGGGACGACGACGTACGCGGTCTTGTCATCGGCGACGATGTCGACGCGAACGACATGGGCCGGCTCGAGGGCGTTGGCGACGTACTGCTCCGGCTTTTCGTTCCACTCGATGATGTCGATCTTCTCGCCGCCGAGCTCGTTCACGATGGCCTGCACCCGGAGACCGCGCTGGCCGATGCACGCGCCGCGCGCGTCGATGCCGGGCTGGCGCGCGCGGACGGCGATCTTGGTGCGCGATCCGGCCTCGCGCGCGATGCCCACGATCTCCACCTGCCCGTGGTAGATCTCCGGCACCTCGAGCTCGAACAGCCGCTTCACGAGATTCTTGTGCGAGCGGCTGACCATGATCTGGGGTCCGCGCAGCGTGCGCCGCACCTCGACGACCACGACTTTGCGGTGCTGGCCGATGAAGTAGCGCTCGTGCGGCGCCTGGTCGGCCCGCGGTAGGATCGCCTCCGCCTTGCCGAGCTCCATGATCGCGGAACCGGCCTCGAAGCGGCTGATCTGGCCGTTGATGATGTCGCCCTCTCGGTCGGCGTATTCCGCGAACACCTGCTCGCGCTCCGCCTCACGCAGCGACTGCTGGATCACCTGCTTGGCGGTCTGCGCGCCGATGCGCCCAAGAGCAGCGGCGGACTCCTCGAGCGGCACGATGTCGCCGAGCTGGACGTCGGGCTTGATCCGCCTGGCGGCATCAAGAAGGATCTGCAGCTTGGGGTCTTCTACCTTCTCGCTGACGGTCTTGAGCAGAAAGACCCTGAACGCGCCGGTCGTGATGTCGACCTTGACGTCGATGTTCTCTTCCGCGCCGTAGGCGCGCTTGAGAGCCCGGGCGATGATGTCGCCGACGACCTCTTTGGGGAGACCCTTCTCGGCGGAGAGCTGCGCAAGACCGGTCACGAGTTCTCGGTTCATCGCCGGCGCTCCCCCTCTTCAATTAGCCAACGGCCCCAGCTTCGCTAGACATCAGCCGCGGGCGCCGTAGGCGTTAAAAAAAGTGGGGTCGACCCACTTTCAGCGGCACCCGCGGCGTCCGGGCATCGATCCGGCAGCCGCGGACAAAATTGTATCAAAGGGGAGCAACCTCGGGCGCTTGGCCGCCGCCCGCTCTTAGGTGAGGTTGTTCCCGATCATCGAGAACTGATTCGAGAGCTGGTCCCTGAGAAAGATCATCGCGATGATGATCGTGATCGCGATAACCGCGATGATGAGTGCGTATTCGACTAGGCCTTGCCCTGATTCGTCTTTCCAAAATCGACCCATTCCCACTCCTTACAGGCGGGTCGGCGGCCACCAATAGCCTGCCATGCCGCTCGCGCGTCTGCTAGCCCGGAGCGGCGGAAGGACGCCCACCGTCACCGCCCTGCGACCCGGACCCGCCCTGCGGCCCGCAGGGCGGCCGTTACACGCTCCTCTGTGCTCGCGGACCCCGCCGGCGGGGCTCCGCGCAGGGCCGAGAGCGCTTCGGCGGCGGTGTAGCCGAGGGCCTGGAGGGCCGCCGCGGCCTCGTCCTCGGTCAGCAGACCGGTGGGCTCCCGCTCCGGACCGGTCCTCGCGATCTTGCCCTTCAGCTCGACGATGAGCCGCTCCGCGGTCTTCTTCCCCACCCCGGGTGCGCGCGCGAGCGCGGCGGCGTCGCCCGAGGCGATCGCTGCGGCGAGGGCTGGCGGGCTCGACACAGACAACAGGGACAGCGCCGCCTTGGGGCCGACGCCGGGCACCGTTAAGAGCAGCTCGAAGAGCCCGAGCTCTTCCCTCGTCTCGAAGCCGAAGAGCTGCTGTGCGTCTTCGCGGACGACGTGGTGCGTGTGCAGCACGACGCTGTCGCCGGATGGATGCCGTGGAACGAACACCTTGTAGCCGACGCCACGCACATCGACGACGATGTGATCCGCGCCGCGCGCGACGACTTCGCCGCTGACGTACGCGATCACTTCGTGGCCGCGCGAGAGCGGGTCCTGCCGGGGACGGCGCGGGTCCTGCCGCGGTCTCGGGCATCGCCTGCTCCCGGGTTGGCCTCCCCGCCTTGCGCGCCCTGGACGATGGTCGTAATGGCGGGGTCCCCTCCACTCCCGGTCGCAGGCGATAGCCCTCGCCCCGTCACCCGCGCCCGGATTCCTCGCTCCCTCACTTCGCGCTCGCGACGGCGGCGACGAATTTCACGCGCTGCGCGTGTGTCAATGCGATGGCGATCGCGTCGGCCACGTTGTCCTGGGTAATGGGTTCGGAGAGCTCGAGCAGGTGCACCAGCATCCGCTGCACCGCGCGTTTATCCGCGCCGCCGCTTCCGGTGACCGACTGCTTCACTTCCTGAGGCGTGTACTCGGCGATCGCCAGGCCCGCACGTGCGCCACAGACGAGCGCGACGCCACGGGCCTCGGCCACGGCCATCGCCGTCTTCACGTTCTTGTTGAAGTAGAGCCGCTCGAGCGCCAGGAACTGTGGCGCGTGCGTCGCGATCAAGGCGTCCAGGGCATCGGCGATCGCCATCAGCTTTTCGCCCGCGCTGCCGAACTTCGGCGTCGGCACAAGTCCATAGGCCATGAGCTGTGGCGGGTCCGTGCTGAGATGCAGGATCGCGTACCCCATTCCTGTCGTGCCCGGATCGATGCCGAGCACAGTGTTCTGGCTAGGCGTGCTGCAGGACCTCGTCCGGTACGTCGAAGTTCGCGTGGACCTTCTGAACGTCGTCGAGCT
>CAZTAI010000172.1:0-4003 GCA_964611555.1 uncultured Chloroflexota bacterium
CGCCGTCTATCCTGCCCGCCACCATGATCAGCCGACGCGGCGGCCTCTATCGGAAGTACGTGCTCGTGTTCGCTGGGCTCGTCGGCGGGATGCTCTTGCTGAGCGGGTCGGTACAGCTGTGGTCGACGTATCAGGACAGTCAGACCGCGATGCTGCGCATCCAGCGCGGCGAGGCGTCCCGGGCGGCGCTCCGGATCTCCCAGTTCGTCGACACGGTCGTGCTGCAGCTGCAGTCCGTCCTCCCACCCCCGGGTCTACGCGAGATGCCGCCCGAGCAGCGCGGCACCGAATACCTCTCGCTCTTACGCCGTGCTGACGAGATCACCGAGCTCCGCTTCATCGATGCGTCGGGCTTCGAGCAGCTGAGGAAGTCGCGTCTGGCCGTGGATCTCGAGGGCCACGCAGAGGACCGCACCAGCGAGCCCGCCTACACACAGACGCGTGACGGCTCGACCTACTTCGGACCGGTCGAGTTCCGCGGCGGGTCGGAGCCGTACGTGCGGATCGCGCTCCCTGACGCCGCCGCCGGCGGAGTGAACGTCGCCGACGTGAACCTGAAGTTCATCCTCGAGACCGTCGCGGCGATCAAGGTCGGGACGGCCGGGCATGCGTACGTCGTCGACAGATCGGGGCTGCTCATCGCGCATCCCGACATCAGCCTGGTGCTGCGACGGACCGATCTCTCGATGCTTTCTCAGGTCGTGACCGCGCTCGATGCGGGGATCTCGGCGGAAGAGCGTTCGATGACCGCGAACGACACCTCGGGGCGCTCCGTCCTCACGGCGTTCGAGCCGATCGAAGAGACGGGCTGGGTAGTCTTCGTTGAGCAGCCCCTCGAAGAGGCGTTCGGCCCGGTCTACGGATCGCTCGCGCGGACCGCCGCGGTGATCCTGGTCGGTCTGGCGATCTCGGCTGTCGCCAGCCTGGTCCTCGCGCGGCGGATGGCGATCCCTATTCAGACGCTACGTGCATCCGCGGCCCGCATCGGCGCTGGTGCGCTCGACCAGCGCATCGACCTCCGGACCGGTGACGAGCTTGAGGACCTCGCGGATGAGTTCGACCACATGACCGCGAGGCTGCGCGACTCGTACGCGACCCTCGAGCAGAAGGTCGTCGACCGCACGCGCGACCTCGAGGCCGCGAACGAACGCCTGCGCGAGGCGACCCTCGCGAAATCGCGCTTCCTCGCGAACATGAGCCACGAGCTGCGTACGCCGCTGAACGCGATCATCGGCTTCGCCGATCTGCTGCTCGAGCGTTTCCCCGGTGACCTGACGCCGAAGCAGGAGGGCTACGTGCAGGACATCCTCGGATCGGGGAAGCACCAGCTCTCGCTGATCAACGACATCCTTGACCTGTCCAAGGTCGAGGCCGGCCGCATGGAGCTGGGGCTCTCGAGCTTCGAGGTGGGCCACGTGGCGCTGAGCGCCCTCGCGCTGGTCCGCGAGCAGGCCGTCCGCAGAGGGATCCGGGTCGAGGTGGCGATCGATCCCGCGTGCGGAGCGGTGCACGCCGATGAGCGGAAGCTGAAGCAGATCGTGCTCAACCTCCTCGCCAACGCGGTGAAGTTCACGCCCGCGGGAGGCACGATCACGCTCAGCGCACGGCGCGCCGGCGGCGAGGTCGAGATCGCCGTGCGTGACACGGGCCGAGGCATCTCGGCAGAGGATCAGGCGCTCATATTCGAGGAGTTCGCGCAGGCGAAGTCCTCTGGGTACGCAGAGGAAGGCACCGGCCTGGGGCTCACCCTGGCGCAGCGTTTCGTCGCCCTTCACGGCGGTCACATCTGGGTCGAGAGCGAGCTGGGACGAGGCAGCACGTTCACGTTCACGATCCCGGTGGGAGCCTTGGACACGACGCGCGAGCCTGTGCCTGCGACCAGGGAGGCGGCGGCGGCCCCGTGAGCGCGCGCATCTTGATCGTCGACGACCAGGAACGCGACCGCCGCCTGGCCGAAGCGCTGTTCGAGCCGTACGGATACGCGGTCCGGTCGCTCTCATCCGGTGAGGAGGCGCTTGCGGAGATCTCGCGCGACCCGCCCGACATCGTCCTCCTCGATGTCGTCATGACGGGCCTCAGCGGTTACGACGTCTGCCGCCGCATCCGCGCGGACGAGGCGCTGCGCTCGATCCCGGTCCTGATGCTCACGGCCGACCGCGAGCAGGACCGCGTCGCGGGGCTCGAAGCCGGCGCCGACGACTTCGTCGCGAAGCCGTTCGACCGGCACGAGCTGCTCGCGCGCGTCCGCTCACTGCTTCGGATCAAGCAGTACCACGACACGATCACACGGCAGGCCCAGGAGCTGACCTCGATGAACCGCGCACTCGAGGAGCGCGTGCAGCAGCAGGTCGCAGAGATCCTGACGCTCCGCGGGCTCGACGGCACCGCGACCTGGCGGCGCGAAGGCGAGTTCTGGACCATCGCGTTCCAGGGATCCGGGTTCCGGCTCCGCGACACGAAGGGGCTTCACTACATCGCGGCCCTCCTGCGCGAGCCCGGACGGGAGCGGCACTCCCTCGATCTTGTCGGCGGGGACGGAGACGGTCCGCGACCCACCGGAGGCGATGCGGGTGCGATCTTGGACCCTGAGGCGAAAGCCCAGTACAAGGCGCGCCTCGAGGAGCTCGACGATGAGCTCGCGGACGCGGAGCGGCTGAACGACGTCGAGCGCGTCTCACGTGCGCGAGAGGAGCGCGAAGCGATCGCTCACGAGCTGGCCGCCGCCGTCGGCCTCGGCGGTCGGGACCGTCTGGCGGCGTCCGATGCCGAGCGCGCGCGCGTGAACGTCACTCGCGCGATCAGAGCCGTCCTGGACCGGATCGCCGAGCACAGCCCGGCACTGAGCGAGCACTTTGGGCGAACGCTGAAGACCGGACAGTTCTGCGTCTACGAGCCGCGCGACGGAGTGCTCTGGCAGCTCTAGGGTTCCGGCGCGCTTGCTTGCCTTCCCATACTGCCCTGTCGATGCGGAGGCGTGCGCTGCTTCGAGCCTCAGCAGGTCTCGGGCTCGCCACCATCGCCGGTGCCGCCGGCTGCGCTGGCCGGACGCCGGCTCCCTCCAGGCCGTTCCGTGTTGGGGTCCTGCATCTGGAGCCGCCGGAGTCGAAGCTTGAGGTCCATCCGGCGTTCCGCGAGGCGATCAGTGAGAGCGGTCTCGTAGAGGAACTGGACCTGACCTACGAATTCCGATACGCGGGCCGACCCGACCAGATGGCGGCGACCGCGGAGCAACTGGTGGCGAGCCGGCCTGACCTGATCCTCGCACCGACCCATGTCGCGGCGGCGGCCGCGAAGGTCGCGACGAAGGACATCCCGATCGTGATGATCCAGCCGTACGACGCCGCCGAGACCGGCCTCGTCGCAAGCCTGGCCCAACCCGGCGGCAACGTCACAGGGACGACCATGGTCTCGCTCACGCTGATGCAGAAGAGGCTGGAGCTTCTCCTCGAGGTCGCTCCCGGCGCCACTCGCGTTGCCTACCTGACCACCGTCGCACCGCCGATCACCGACGTGGCTCGCGCGGCATTTGAAGAGGCCGTGCGGGCTCGAGGTCTGCAGCCGCAAGTGCTTCCGATCCGTCAGGCCTCGGAGATCGACGCGGCGTTCGGCTCAATGGTCTCCGTAGGGGCGGACGCTCTCTTCGTGCTGGAGACGACCACCTTCGCCGCGGAGCGCGCCCGGATCGCGGAGCTGAGCGTGCGCCACGCAACTCCAAGCATCGCGGGGGAGCGCCGGTACGCCGAGGCCGGCGCTCTCCTCTCGTACGGGGTCGTCTACGCCGAACTACATCGCCGGGCGGGCTCTTACGTCGCCAAGATCCTGCGCGGAGCCAAGCCGGCCGAGCTACCCGTGGAGGCGCCATCCCGGTTCGAGCTCGTGCTGAACTCGCGGACCGCGACGGCACTCGGCATCTCCTTCCCGCCGAGCCTGCTGGCCCGGGCGGACGCCCTGATCTAGGGGGCCGACCGCCGTTCGATCGGATCGAACGGTCGTTACCTGTGCC
>CAZTAI010000173.1:0-3999 GCA_964611555.1 uncultured Chloroflexota bacterium
GCGCTCCACTGCGAGACGCCGGAGCACACCAAGTTCGATCGCAAGAACTACATGTATCCGGACCTCCCCAAGGGCTACCAGATCTCGCAGTACGACCTGCCCCTCAACGTGGGCGGCTGGCTCGAGATACCTGCGGACGGTGGTGGCACCAAGCGCGTCGGGATCATCCGCGCGCATCTGGAGGAGGACACCGGAAAGCTGCTGCACGGGCCCAGCGGGTCGCTCGTCGACTTCAACCGCTCGGGCGTGCCGCTCCTCGAGATCGTGAGCGCGCCCGACCTGAGCTCGGTGGGGGAGGCTCTCGCGTACACGGAGGCGCTGCGGGAGATCCTCATCTACTCGGGTGTGTCGGAGTTCCGCCTCGAAGAGGGTGCCGCGCGCTTCGACACGAACGTGTCGATCAAATTCCAGGAGGGCGGCAAGACGGTCTGGCCGCCGCAGAGCGAGATCAAGAACCTCAACAGCTATCGCGCGCTCGAGCTGGCGGCCACCTTCGAGGCCCAGCGCCTTTGGGAGGACTGGCAGGCTGGCGGCGAGCTCCGCACGCGCACCGGCAAGATCACGGTGGGCTGGAGCCCCGACACCGGCCGCACGTTCCTACAGCGGCGGAAGGAAGAGACGGAGGACTACCGGTACTTCCCGGAGCCGGACCTTGTGACCTACGCGCCCTCGCGCGAGACGGTGGAAGCCCTGCGCGCTGCGCTCCCGGAGATGCCGGGCGACCGTCGGGCGCGCTTCGTCTCGCAGTACGGGATCTCCGACCAGGACGCACGCGTGCTGGTCTCGGATCCGGCGCTCGCGTCCTTTTATGAGCGCGCGGCGGCCGCGGCGCCGGCCGAGGCGAAGATCGTCGGCAACTGGGTCACCGGAGAGCTCCTGCGGCGCCTGCGAGAAGCCGGACTTCGCCCTGCCGAGATCCCCGTGACAGCCGAGCAGCTGGCCGCGCTCGTTCGCCTCATCGCGAGCGGCGCGATCAGCGGGACTGCGGCGAAGGAGGTCTTCGCCGACATGTGGACCACGGGGAAGGACCCGGAGGCGATCGTGAAGGTGAAGGGCCTGGAGCAGGTGTCGGACGACTCCGCGATCGGCCGCGCGGTAGACGAGGTCATCGCGGCGGAGGCCAAGGCTGTCGCCGACTACCGCGGTGGGAACGTCCGCGCCATCGAGGCGCTGTTCGGCAAGGTCATGGGCCGCATGAAGGGCAAGGGGAACCCGCAGGTGATCCGGCGGATCCTGGCGGAACGCCTGGCCTGATCAGGGCAGGCGGTCGTACCCCGGGAGGGTCAGGAACTCCACGAAGTCCTTCGAGAGCGCCACCTCTTCGAACAGCTGCGCGGCCTCGGCGTACTGACCCTTGGCGTAGAACTCGTCCCCGACCGTCGTCCGGATCTTCTCCAGCTCTTCCTTCTCGATCGTCCGTATCAGGTCGGCGGTGATCTTCGGCCCGCCGTCGATGGTCGCACCGTGGCGCACCCACTGCCAGACCTGCGAGCGTGAGATCTCCGCGGTCGCGGCGTCCTCCATCAGGTTGTTGATGGCGGCGGCGCCCGTCCCGCGCAGCCACGACGCGATGTACTGGATGCCCACGCTGACGTTCGCCCGCACGCCCGCGTCCGTGATGGTGCCGCCGGGCACGTGGATGTCGAGCAGCTCGGAGGCTCTCACATTGACCTCGGGCCGCTGCCGGTCGAGCTGGTTGCGCTTGTCGCCGAGCTTCTTGTCGAACTCCGTCATCGCGGTCTCGACGAGATCCGGGTGCGCGACCCAGGTCCCGTCGAAGCCGTCGTTCGCTTCCCGCACCTTGTCGTCACGGACCCTTACCAGCGCCTTCTCGTTGACCTCCGGGTCGCGGCGTGAGGGGATGAACGCTGCCATGCCGCCGAGCGCGAACGCGCCGCGCTTGTGGCACGTCTGCACCAGCAGCTCGGTGTACGCGCGCATGAACGGGACCGTCATCGTGACCTGGATGCGGTCGGGGAGCACGTACTCCGGGCGCTCCGGGAACTTCTTGATGAGGCTGAAGATGTAGTCCCAGCGGCCGGCGTTGAGGCCACCGGAGTGGTCGCGCAGCTCGTAGAGGATCTCGTCCATCTCGAACGCCGCGGTGACCACCTCGACCAGCACGGTCGCTTTGGTCGTCCCGCGCGGGATACGGAGCTCGTCCTGCGCCCAGTTGAAGACGTCGTTCCATAGACGAGCCTCGAGGTGGCTCTCGGTCTTCGGAAGGTAGAAGTACGGGCCGCTGCCGCGGTCCAGCAGCCGGCGCGCGTTGTGGAAGAAGTAGAGGCCGAAGTCCAGGAACGCTCCGGCGATCGGTCGCCCGTCGACGGTCAGGTGCTTTTCCGGCAGGTGCCACCCGCGGGGACGCACCACGAGCGTCGCCGTCTTCTCGTTCAGCTGGTAGCGCTTGCCCTCGGGGCTCGTGAAGTCGATCTTGCGCTCGATGGCGTCGGTCAGGTTGGCCTGGCCGGAGATCATGTTCTCCCACGTCGGCGTGTTCGCGTCCTCGAAGTCCGCCATGAAGACCGACGCGCCGCAATTGAGCGCGTTGATGACCATCTTGCGATCCGTCGGGCCCGTGATCTCGACCTTGCGTACCTGGAGGTCGGCCGGCGCTGCCGCGACGCGCCAGTCACTGCTTCGGACGGACGCGGTCTCGGGAAGGAAGTCGAGCGTGCCGCCGCCCCGGAGCTCGCGCCAGCGGGCCTGCCTCTTCGCCAGGAGCTCGTCGCGGCGCGACCCGAACTCGCGATGCAGACGCTCGACGAAGTCGAGGGCCTCCGGCGTGAGAACACGATCCGCATCGCTGAGGCGAGGCGCTCGGATCTCGATCGTGCGAACGGCCATCGGGCAGTCCGTATCGTAGCCGCGCAGATAGGGAAGGTGGTGCGTTTGCGGATGGCGGAATGCGGCGCGACGACGCCTTCATGAGCGGCGCGCTCCTCGGTCCGACGACGTTCGCCGCGATCGGGCTCCTCTTCCTCATCTCGGCCGTGCGCTCCTTCACCTCCAGCCTCTACATGAGCCTGTTCGGGAACGTCGCGAATGAGACCGTGGGGCTCATCGCGCTCGGCGTGTTCGCCCTGTCGGCGCTCGCGATCGTCGTGGCGATCCGGACCGGTCCCCGCGGCGCCGTCGCATTCTCCGGAACGATCCTCGCGGGCGGGACCGTCCTCGCCACCGCGGCCCGCGCGGGGTGGGCCGACATCGTCCTGTCCGCGGTCGCGCTCGTGGGCGGCACCTGGTGGCTGGCGCTGTCGCACTCGTCGCGCTCGCGTCTCGGCTCGTCCGCCTTCGTGTTGGGCCTGCCCTTCGCGATCGCCGCTGACCTGGGCCTCCGCAGCGCGTTCCGCACGATCCCGGTCGTCGATCAGGTCATCCCCCTGGCGCTCGCGCTGGTCCTGATCGCGGGGCTGCTGTTCCTCGCGGCGGGGATCCTGACGTCTGACGCCGATCGCGAGTGGACGTCGCCGGGCCTCCGCGGCGCCATCGCGCTTGCCGCGGTCCCGCCGCTCCTTCTAGTGGGAGAGCTCGCCGCGTGGAACCCGGGTCACGTGAGCGGCGTGGCCGGCCTGGGCCGCGGGCCCGAAGGGCCGGGCAGCTGGTACCTCGTAGCCGCGACGCTCGGGCTGGGCATGACGCTTGGCTCGCTCGCGCTCGCGCGGGTGCGGCCGCCGCAGCAGCTCGTCGCGGTGGTCGCGGTCGTCCTGGGTGTCGCGCTGCTCGCGCTACGCCTTCCGGTCCTGTCGCTCGCCGGCGGCGCGATCCTCGTAGCGGGCGCGATCGTGGCGGCGGCAGTGCTGTCCGACACGGCGGCGCGCCCGGCGCACAGCCCGGTGACCACGGTCCTGGCGCTCGCGCTCGGCTGGATCCTGTTCGTCGCGCTGGCCTTCGGCTCCTACGCCTACTACGCGCCACCTCCGGTCTTCTGGGCCGCGGCCGCGATCGTCGTGATCGGGCTCGCCGCCGCGACGCCGCTGCCGGGCGCGCGGCTCGGTG
>CAZTAI010000174.1:0-3962 GCA_964611555.1 uncultured Chloroflexota bacterium
AGAGCGAGCCGCCGTGCTCGATGTTCCGCGCGGCGCCGAAGAAGCGCTTGGGGGGATAGAGCGCGACCGGGTCCATGCCGCCGGAGAGAGTTTTGCCGCTCGTCGGAACGGCCAGGTTGTAGGCGCGTGTCATGCGCGTGATCGAGTCGAGGAGGATGGCAACGTCCTTGCCGCCCTCCACGAGCCGCTTGGCGCGCTCGAGCGCGAGCTCGGCCACGCGGGTGTGGTTCTCGGTCGGCTCGTCGAAGGTGCTCGCGAAGACCTCGCCCTTCACCGAGCGTCGGATGTCGGTGACCTCTTCGGGCCGCTCGCCGACGAGGACGACCATGATGTGAGTGTCGGGGTGATTGCCGCTGATGCCGTTGGCGATGTCCTTGAGGAGCTGCGTCTTCCCGGCCTTGGGCGGCGACACGATGAGCGCGCGCTGCCCCTTACCGAGCGGGTTCACCAGGTTGATGAGGCGCTGGGAGAGGTTCGCGCCCTCGATCTCGAGGTCGAACATCTCGTCCGGGAAGACCGGCACGAGGTTCTCGAAGTGCGGCCGGCGCTTGGCGGTCTCGGGGTCCATCCCGTTCACCGCTTCGACGCGCAAGAGGCTGAAGTACTTCTCGGTGTCCTTGGGCGGGCGCGTCTGGCCGGTCACGAAGTCGCCGGTGCGCAGGCCGAAGCGGCGCACCTGGCTGGATGAGACGTACACGTCCTCGGGCGAGGGGAGCAGGGTGTGCCGCCGGAGGAAGCCGAAGCCGTCCTCGACGATCTCGAGGATGCCCTGGGCGAAGATGTTGCCCTGGGCCTCGGTCTGGGCCTGAAGGATGCGCAGGATGAGCTCGTCCTTCTTCTTGATCTCGGCGAGATCGGGGACGGAGAGCTCCTTCCCGAGGTCCTGCAGCTCCTTGCCCTTCATTTCGATCAGCTCGGCGATGCCGTAGATCTTCTTGCCGTCCGCAGGCGGCGCGTCCTGCGGGTCGCGGACGTCTCGGGTTGGGGGCTGATTGACGGCCTGAGAACGGCGCTGGCGCGGGTCGAAGGCCGGCCCGCCGTTACGCACTGGGCGCGGGCCCGTCTCGGCCGGGGCCTGGTCGCCGTTGCTGGCCGCTACCGGAGCGGTGCCGGGTGAAGTGGGTGTGGTCGCGTCCTGGGCCGGCTGTGCATCGCCGGGGTTCGGAGTTTTTTCCTCCAAGTGATCTGGTGCTCCTTTGTGTTCGTGTGCGAGAGGTGTGGCCTTTACGAAAGACCGGGGCGCGCCGCGTGCGCCGCTACCCGGGGTTCAAGTAAGGGGGTGTGCCACTAAAGGTAGAGCAAGTCCCGCGCCGTGTCTATGCCGCGGCGTCACCCCGGCTGATGCACTCGTTCACGGTCGCGAGGAGCTCGGTCACCCCGAACGGCTTCCCCAGGTAGCTGCAGGCCTCGATCTCCGCCGCGGCCTTCTCCGCCGACTGCGCCGCGGTGATGACCACGATCGGCGACTTCTTGCCCTTGGTGCCCTTGTACATCTGGGCGAACTCGAATCCGTCGATGCCCGGCATCTTGATGTCGAGGAGGATCACGTCGGGCCGCGCCTTCTCGATGGCGGTGAGGGCCTCGCCGCCGTCGGCGGCCTGGTCCACCAGGTAGCCCTCGGCGTCCAGGATGATCGCGAGCATCTCTCTGATCGTGGCCTCGTTGTCCACGACCAGCACGCGGCGGCGCATCACGCCATGTCCTTCCTCTCGCGGTCGTCGCGCGGAAGCTCGACGACGATCCGTGTCCCGCCATCATGCGGGAACTGGGCCTCGATGTGCCCGCCGTGGAGCTCCACGATGCGTCGGCTCACGTGCAGTCCGAGGCCGAGTCCGCCTGAACGGGGATCGACCGGACCCTGATAGGAGCGCTCGAAGATGCCGCCGCGGTGCTCGGCCGGCACGCCCTGGCCGCGGTCACGGACGCTCAGGCGGAAGTGGCCGTCCAGGCTCGCGAGCTCGACGTCGATGCGGCCGCCGCCCGGGCTGAACTTGACCGCGTTGTCCAGGAGGTTGCGCAGGACCTGCTCGAACCGGAGCGAGTCGACAGGCGCGTGCATCTCCTGGGGACCCCTGAGCACGATCTCGTGACGCGACGTCGCGGCCTGCGCTTCCGCGACGGCGCCCCGCGCGAGGGCGATCACGTCTTCATCCGCGACCTCGAGCCCGAAGCGCCCCGTCTCGATGCGCACGGTGTCGAGCAGCTGGCCCACCAGCTGGGCCAGGCGCGCCGTCTGCGACCCGACCGTCTGGAGCGATCGCTTCGCGCCCTCCGGCGAGGCGGCGTCGCGCTGCAGGATCTCCACCGCGAGCTGCAGGCTGGTGAGCGGCGTACGCAGCTCGTGGGCCGCGATGCCGAGGAACTCGTCGCGCTCGGCGACCTTGCGCTCTTCGGCCAGCCGGAGACGCCCTTCGACCTCTCGCAGGTGCTCCTCGGCCTCCTGGCGCTCCAGGACCCCGGCGGCGAGTGCCAGCGTCATCACCGAGGCGACCGCGGTCGCTCCCTGGACGAAGAGGAGCGCGTCGTTCGGCGTTGCCGCTGCCAGGGGCCCCGTACCGTTCATGACCGCCCACGCCGCGATCGTTGCGAGGACAGCGAGCACGGTCGACGCGACCCGCGGCCCGAAGCGGAACGCCGCCCACACCAGCACCGGCAGCGCGATGAACGGCGCCGGCGAGCCGCTTGTCTGGAAGGGCCGGAGCGGCGTGAACAGGAACACGGCCGTGAGCAGCACGGCCACGCTGAGGCCGGCCAGCTCGACCCGGTCGCCGCCGTGGCGCAGCGCCGGAACGCGGCTCAGCCACAGCACGATGGGCGGGGCCACGACGAGCGCGCCGCCGGCATCGCCGAGCCACCACGTGGACCAGATAGGCCCGAGTTCGGTGGGGTCGGCCAGGCCGGCTGCCACGAGCGAGGCCGTGCCGATGGTCGCGCTGATGGCGGTGCTCACGAGCGCCGCGAGCAAGGCGTAGCGGAATACGGTGAAGCTGCGCAGGAACGCCTGTGCCCCGTCGGCGAAGCGGACCGTGAGCCAGGCGGCCGCCAGCGCCTCGAGCGTGTTGCCGGCGGCGATGCCGACCGAAGACAGCAGGTGCCCGCTGGTCGTCACGTTCACCACGAAGGCGCCGACCAGGACCGCCGGCCAGAGGCGCAGCCCGTATAGAAGGAGCGCCGCGATAGCGATGCCCGTGGGCGGCCAGACCGGGCTGACGCTTTCGTTGACCGAGGCCAGGAGCAGCCCCAGCTTCCCGGCGACCACGTAGATGACCGTGACCGCGAGCAGCTGGAGGAGCGCGCGCCGGTCGAGTCGCATCTCTTGCCTGCTTCCTCGCTGGGATCCCATGCCGCTGCTCAGGCGGACATTGCCTCAGCCGGCCATTTCATGCACCGGCCGCGATCCCGATCAACTCCTCCAGGGGATCCGGCGCATCGTGAACCCAAGCGTAGTCTGAGGAGGAACAACGATGAGTTACGAGCTGTGGCACACGCCATCCGGCAATGCGCTGAGCGAGCACCGGACCCTCCCAGCGGCGCTCGCCGCTGTCCGCGACGCGCTCGCCCGTGACGGCGACGGTGCCGTCGATGGGCTCGCGCTCGTCGAGCTCGACGAGCGCGGCAAGACCAAGGTCGTCGCGGAAGGCACCAACATCCTCGCCTTCATCGAAGCGAATGCGCCCAGTCGCTAGGGACGGGTCCTAGTCGCGAGCGAGCTCCATTTCGATGCGAACGACGGCACTCTCCAGCTCGTCGCGGACCTCGTGCTCCCACACCTCGACGACCTGCCACCCTCCGCGCTCCAGCTGACGCCGCTTGGCCCGGTCGCGAGCGCGGTTGCGCCTGAACTTCTCCAGCCAGAACTCGCGGTTGCTCTTCGGCACCGCGAACGCGCAGGTTGGGCAGCGGTGCCAGTAGCAGCCGTGGACGAACACTGCGACTCGGTGCTTGCCGAACACGATGTCCGG
>CAZTAI010000175.1:0-3959 GCA_964611555.1 uncultured Chloroflexota bacterium
TCCACTCGGTCATCCCCGCGGGCGCCACCGTCCTGGATCTCGGCTGCGGCGTCGGGCGGATCGCCCATCCGCTCATCGAGCTGGGTCACCCGGTCGTGGCGGTGGACGAGTCGGCCGAGATGCTGGCTCACGTCCGCGGTGCCGAGACCGTCCGCTCGAAGATCGAGGATCTCGACCTCGGCCGCACCTTCGACTGCGTCCTGCTCATGAGCAACCTGGTCAACACGAGCGACGACGAGAGGCGCACCGCGTTCCTGCGGACCTGCCGGCGGCACGTCGCAGGGGATGGCGTGGTGCTGATCGAGCGGTACGACCCCAAGCTCCGCATCCAGGAGGGCGTCGCCGACGGCGCCTACGGCGGGGTCGACGTCACCCTCGAGCGCCGCGGCGAGGGCGGACGCGGACCCTGGAAGCTGACCTACACCCATCCGGACGGGCGTACGTGGACCCAGGAGGGCGCTGGCGCTCCGTGCGTGCTCGACGACGACCAGATGCGCGCGGCGCTGGCGGAGGCCGCGCTGAGGATCGAGAGGATCTTCGGCCCGAAGCGCCGGTGGATCCTGGCGCGGCCGGTCTGAGCTAGGGCTGCTTCGTCCAGCCGACGGGCAGCGCGACCGTCCCGCCCTCCAAGGTCGTGTAATAGACCTGCCAACCGTAGAAGCCGCGATACGCGTTCGAGTCCTTCTTCATGACGTCGGCGTACATCGCGACGCCGGCGACGTAACCGTTGTGATGGTTGTACGCCCAGAGGGCCTTGGCCATGTTGCCCGGAGCGCCGGAGGCCTTCAGGTAGCGGGCGGCCCCGAGGATGGCGTCGCGCGGGTCGTACACGTCGCCCTTGCCGTACGCCTGCCACGTGGCCGGCATGAACTGCATCGGACCCTGGGCACCGGCGGATGACAGCCCGTGGATACGGCCCATCCGCGTCTCCACGAGGTTGATCGCGGCGAGGTACTGCCACGGCACTCCGAATTCGGCCTCGGCTTCGCGGTAGTACGACATCAGGACCTCGGGCGCGGGCGGCTCGAGGATCTGCCAGTTCGGAAGCGTCCTCGGGATGGGCCCGCGCAGCTTGCGCATCTCCTTGCCCGCGTCGAGCGTGCCGCGCACCGCGGCCTGCTGGTCCGCTGGAAGGACGCCGACGACGGCGTCGCGCCACTCCGGATAGTCCCGCAGCCGGCTGTAGATGAGCTGCTGCAGGTGCCCCATCCACACCAGCTTCGCGCCGGTGACGGAGGGATCGCGGATGGCGGCCTCGACCATCAGGAGCTGCGCAGCAAGGGGGGCCTGGTCGTGAGGGGCGGCCGGCTCCTCGTCCCAGTTCACTTCGGGGGTCGCGCTCGGTGTCGGGACCGGCGAAGCAGTGGGCAGCGCGAGGGGCGTCGGCTTGGCGGTCGGCGGAGGTGAGGGCGAGGCCGCGGCGAGTGTGGGCTCGGTCGCGCCCTCGTTCGTCGCGACGCCCGGCGCGCATGCGCCGAGGAGTAGAGCGAGCGCGAGAGCCGCGGGGCCGACCTTCGGGCGACCGTTCACGACTCAGGAACGATCCGGGGCCGCGGCCTGCCACGGCACGGCCGGGACGAGAGCCGGCGCGCTCCCGGACTGATCCCAAGGGCCACCCGAACAGCCCGGGTAGCGGGCGTTCTACCGCCTGATGCGTCCGTCACACTGAGCGCGTGAGAAGGCGCAAGGTCGCGGTCCTCGGCGCGACCGGGACGGTCGGGCAGCGCTTCATCAGCCTGCTCGCGGACCACCCCTGGTTCGAGCTCGCGGCCCTGACCACGTCCGACGCCAAGGTGGGGAAGCGGTACGGCGACGTCGTGCGGTCTCACCTGCCGGGCGGCATCCCGGACCGAGTGGCGGACATGAAGCTCGAGGCGACGAGGCCCGACCTGGACGCCGAGGTGTGCTTCAGCGCACTGCCGAACGAGGCCGCGGAAGAGCACGAGGCCGCGCTGGCCAAGGCGGGGCATCACGTGTTCTCGAACGTGAAGACGCACCGCATGGACGGGGACGTCCCGCTGCTCCTGGCCGAGGTCAACCCCGAGCACATGCACGCGCTCGAGCGCCAGCGCCGCGAACGCGGCTGGAGCGGGTCGATCGTCACCAACGGCAACTGCTCGGCGATCCACCTGACCCTCGCGCTCGCGCCCCTGCACAAGAAGTGGGGGATCGAGCGGGCGGTCGTGACGACGATGCAGGCGCTCTCCGGCGCGGGCTACCCCGGCGTCGCGTCGCTGGACGCGCTCGACAACGTCGTTCCCTACATCGATGGGGAAGAGGAGAAGATCGCAGCGGAGACGCGGAAGTTCCTCGGAGCCTGGGACGGGGCGGCCTTCATACCGGCCGACATCCCGATGTCGGTCACCGCGACCCGGGTCAGCGTTCGCGATGGCCACACCGAGTCGGTGAGCCTCTCGCTGCGCGGCCGGCCCGCGGTCGACGAGGTCAAGGCGTGCCTACGCGCCTTCCGTGGCCGGCCGCAGGAGCTGAAGCTGCCTACGGCCCCCGAGCACCCGATCGTCGTCCTGGACCAGCCCGACCGGCCGCAGCCGGTCCTCGACCGCGACCTCGAGCGCGGGATGGCGTCGGTCGTCGGCCGCGTGCGGCAGGACGCCGTGCTCGGCCTCGCCTTCGTAGTACTGGGCCACAACACCATCCGCGGTGCCGCGGGCGCCTCGGTCCTCAATGCCGAGCTGCTAGCCGCCGAGGGATGCATCTAGCTCCGCCAGCCTGACTGTCTCGTAATCTAGGCGCGTGAGCGCCAGCACCTTCGTCGCGCGGCTCGATGCCGTCCCGCTGAACCGCTTCCACTGGAAGCTCCTCATCGTCAGCGGATTCGGCTGGCTCTTCGACGCCATGGACGTGATCCTCATGGCGTTCCTGCTCCGACCGATCGGCGCCGAATTCGCCTTGACGGCGCAACAGGGGGGCCTGCTCGCAGCGGCAACACCGGCCGGGATGCTCATCGGCGCGGCGGTGTCGGGCCGACTAGCCGACCGATATGGAAGGAAGACGATCTTCCAGCTCACGTTGGTCCTGTTCTCGATCGGGAGCCTGCTGTCGGCGGTGGCTCCGACGTACGAGACGCTCCTCCTGGCTCGGATCCTCGCGGGGATCGGACTTGGCGGAGAGCTTCCGGTCGTGGCGACGCTCGTGTCCGAGTTCGCGCCGCGCGCGTCGCGGGGTCGGATGATCGTGCTGCTCGAGTCGTTCTGGGCGTATGGGACGATCGCCGCAGGCCTTATCGCCGTCTTCATCGTCCCACTCGCCACGTGGCGTGGTGCCTTCCTCGTCGGTGCACTGCCGGCGCTGTACCTCGCCTATCTGCGACGCGCTCTACCGGAGTCGCCACGGTATCTGGCGTCCCGCGGAAGGCTGAACGAAGCAGATGCCGTAGTGCGCAGCGTCGAGCGTGAAGGTGGGGGAGCCCTCATTACCGTTGCGAAGGCGACCGCTCCGCCGCCGGGGCCAGTGGTTGGCCTCGGTGACCTGTGGGCACCCGCGTTCGTTCGACGCACGGTGATGCTCTGGATCCTTTGGTTTGGGATCGTGTTCACGTACTACGGCATCTTCCTGTGGGCGCCAACGATCCTGGCGGAGCGCGGCATGACGGTGCAGCGCAGCAACGAGTTCTTCTTCCTATCGACGCTGGCCCAGGTGCCTGGTTACTTCAGCGCCGCGTGGCTGGTCGAGCGATGGGGCAGGAAGCCGACCCTCGTCACGTACCTGATCGGAACAGCGCTGGCGGCCTTCATGTTCGGCAATGCCGGGACGGACGCAGCTGCGTTCACTTGGATCGCGCTGCTGTCGTTCTTCAATCTCGGCGCTTGGGCCGTGGTCTACACGCTGACCCCAGAGATGTATCCGACCGCGATCAGGGCGACCGGGGCGGGGACAGCAGCGTCAGTTGGCCGGTTAGGCGGGATCATCGGGCCGTTCCTCACGCCCGTGCTCGTCCC
>CAZTAI010000176.1:0-3945 GCA_964611555.1 uncultured Chloroflexota bacterium
GGTCGCGTGGGTCCGGCGACCAGTGGGGACGTCCCCTCTTGTGTTCTCCGGTGATGCCCGGCTCCCGGTGGAGTAGGTCTGGCGAGCCCTTGGGGTGAGTCCGACGACTGCTGGTGCAGGTCGAATCCGTGCTCGAGTGACTCCGACCCCTGCTCGATGTCGGTCACGGGGTTGGTAGGCGTGGGTGAACGACCCAGTGACGGCTGATCTCGAAATCCGCATGTCCGTCGGTGGGTCGCCAGCGCCTCATGGCGAGAATTCCTCACGCCGGCCCGGCGGCCATCGTCGCAGAATCTGCGAGGTCACGGCACGCGGGCACGGATTTCCGCCGGATTGACGGGCGCCGGATGAGGCACGCGGCTCGCCGTGTGGAACCGGCGTGGCACGGCCGTCTCCACGCTATGAACCGCGGCGCCCGGCTGAGAGCCTCCTGTATCGGATTGTGCAGGAGCACTGGGAGACGTTCCGGACGGAGGCCGGAGACCTCCGGGACGGATCGGCTGGTGGCGTTCTCGTGCAAAGGGCGAGGATATGCGGAGTGCTGGAATATGCCAAGTCGTGAGGGTGGACGCGGGTGATGTCGAGAGATGTCCAGTCCTATTGGTGAGTCTGCGGGCGATCGACTTCGCATAATTCCGTCGGACGGAGGCAAGCTTCTTGGGGATGTCGTTCATTGATCCCAAGGAGGTTGCGATGCTGACGTTCTACGTCGAGAGCGATTTCAGGCAGTGTCAGTTGCGGCAGAGTCCGGTCGGCCTGCACGTCGACGGGTTTGCCGATTGGCTGCGCGCGGCGGGCTACAAACGCCGGCCTGGCCAACTCGTCCTGCGAGGTGCGGCGCACCTCGCTCACTGGACATCGGTTCGCGGGGTGCCGCTCGATCGAATCGATGCAGGCGTCCTCGAGTCGTTTGCAGGTCATCTCCGCACCTGTGCGTGTCGCCACCCGTTTCGGGGTCGAGATCGGTACCACAGGGATGGGGCGCAACGCGTGGTCGCGTATTTGCGACGCGTCGGCGTCGTGCCACCCACCCCCGCCGAGCCCGAGACGGTCCTGCCCGTGGTCACGCGCTTCAGTCAGTGGATGCGCCAACACCGCGGCGTCACGGAGTCGACGGTGGCCAACTACGTCCCCCTGGTGAAGGAATTCCTGGCGGCGTGTGGAGCCGATGCGGCGGCGTTTGACGCCGCCGGCGTGCGGGCGTTCATCTTGGCCAGGGCCAGCCGGCATGGTCGCAGCCGGGCCAAGTCGACCGTAAATGCCGTCCGGATGTTTCTCCGCTTTCTGGCGGTGGGCGGCCACTGTTCGGCGGACCTCGTGGCGGCGGTGCCCCGGATCGCGGAATGGAAGCTCTCCTCGCTGCCGCGCTACATCTCGGCGGACGACATCGAGCGATTATGTGCGGCGTGTGATGCGGCGACGGCGGTGGGCGCCCGTGACCGTGCGATCATCCTGCTGCTCGCCAGGCTGGGCCTGCGCGCGGGCGATGTGCGGGATCTGTGTCTCACGGACATTGATTGGTCACACGGGCGCCTCCGCGTCATGGGCAAAGGTCGCTGCGAAACCTGGTTGCCACTCCCCCAAGATGTCGGTGACGCCGTCTTGCACTATCTGACGCGTGCGCGCCCGGCCTTCGATGACGACCACGTCTTTCTCCGAGTCTATGCGCCACTGGGGCCGTTTCCGTCCAGCGGGCCCGTCTCGCAGTTGGTCAGGCGCGCCCTGCAACGCGCCGCGATTGACGCCCCCTCGACGGGCGCTCATGTGCTCCGCCATTCGGCGGCCACCGACCTGTTGCGGCAGGGCGTCTCGCTCGACGTCATTGGCGCCGTCCTTCGCCATCGCTGTCTCGAGAGCACCGCCCACTACGCCAAAGTGGATGTGGCCCTGCTGCAGGTGGTGGCGCAGCCGTGGCCCGCCGATGGCGGTGCGTCATGCTGACCCGCGCCCTCGACGGGTATCTGGACGTACGACGGGCGGCCGGGTTCGAGCTGACGGTCGACGAAGGTCTGCTGCGCAACTTCACCCGCTTCGCGACCGCGCGCTCGGACACGCACGTGCGGCGGCAGACGGCCATCGCCTGGGCCACCGCCGCGCCGTCCCCGTCCCAACGGGAACGTCGCCTTGGGATGGTGCGCCGATTTGTCGACCATGCACGGGCCGAGGACTCCGCGCATGAGCCGGTCCCCAGACACGTCTTCGCCCACCACCGCACGCGCCCGGTCCCCTACATCCTCTCGGCCACGGAGCTGCAGCAGTTGCTCGACGCGACCGCGCGTCTCAGGCCCACAGGATCCCTGCGCCCACGGACCTACTACACGCTCTTCGGGCTCTTGGCCGCCACCGGGTTGCGCATCTCGGAGGCGAGGCGGTTGGCCCTGGCCGACGTCACGCCGGACGGGTTGGTTATCCGCAAGACCAAGTTCCGCAAGAGCCGACTCGTGCCCTTGCACGAGACGACCGCTGCCGCCCTGGCCCGCTACCTCGAGCAGCGGCACGCCGTCGGTGGGGCCGATGACCGCGTCTTCATCTCCACGAGGGGCCAGGCCCTCACCTATGCGATGGTCAACGGGACGTTTCACGTCCTCCTGAGGTCCGTCACGCTCCGTTCGCAACCCGGCCAGCGCGCGCCGCGGATCCACGGCCTGCGCCATCAGTTCGCGGTACGGGCGCTGGAGCGCTGCCCCGGCGGACGTGAGCGCATCGCACGTCACGTGCTGGCGTTGTCCACCTACCTCGGCCACGCCCACGTGGCAGACACGTACTGGTACCTGCAGGCAACACCCCACCTGATGACCGGTATTGCGGATGCCTGTGAGGCCTTCGTTGACGGAGGAACGCCATGACGGATCTCGCCCCCCACATCACCGCCTATCTGCGCCAACGTCTGCCCGTTGAGCGGGCGGCCAGTCCGCATACCTGCGATACGTACGCCTATGCCTTTCAACTCCTGTTCACGTTCGCCAGCCAGAAGCTCGGGGTCCCTCCCTCGGCTCTGCACATCGAGCACCTGGACGCGCCCCTGGTCCTCGAGTTCCTCGAACACCTGCAGACCGCTCGGGGGAACGGTCCACGCACCCGGAACGCCCGGCTGACTGCGATTAAAGCGTTCATGCACTTTGTCGAGCATCGCGTGCCGTCTGCCCTCGGCCAGATCAAACGCATCCTCGCCGTGCCCGTCCAGAAGACGGACTTGCGTTTGGTTGATCACCTCTCCGCCGAGGAGGCCCGACGGCTCCTCGACGCGCCCGACCCGACGACCCGGTCCGGCATCCGTGACCGAACGATGCTCTACCTGACCCTCACCGGTGGACTGCGGGTGTCCGAGCTGGTCGGGCTGCGGCTCGACGACGTGACGTTTGAGGCGCGATACGTCAGCCTGCATGTCCATGGCAAGGGCCGCAAGGACCGGATCCTCACCCTCTGGGCGGCCGTCGCTCAATCCGTTCGCGCCTGGCTGGCCGTCCGGGGCGACGCGCCCGTCCCCGAGCTGTTTCTCAACGCCCGAGGACAGGAGATGACTCGTGCCGGGTTCGAGTACGTCCTACGAAAACACGCCACGGCTGCGCGCGAGCCGTGTCCGTCGCTCCGGGACAAGCGGATCTCGCCTCATGTGCTCCGGCACACGTGCGCGCTCACCGTCTTGCAGGCGACCGGGGACATTCGCAAAGTCGCACTGTGGCTCGGTCACGAGAGCACTCAGACCACGGAGACGTATCTGCGCGTGGACGTGACGGAGCGAATCGGGGTGCTGCAGGCGGTGACGCCACCCCAGCTGCGACCGGGCAAGTTCCGTCCACCCGACCAGCTGATCGCATCGCTCCGGGGCTAAAAAATATGCGGAGATGTTGCGGAGCCTGACGGCGGGAAGACCTTGCAATCCTATCCGACCGGGCCGTTGCAAGGCCTCCTGCTCGGCATATTCCAGCACTCCGCATATCCGCG
>CAZTAI010000177.1:0-3933 GCA_964611555.1 uncultured Chloroflexota bacterium
GCGGGCATCCAGCTCACCAAGATCGAGTCCCGCCCGAGCCGCGAAGCGGCGTGGGACTACGTCTTCTACCTGGACTTCCTGGGGGACGCCGCCCTCGGCCCGGCGGCGGAGGCGCTCGCGCTCATGCGCCCGTCGTGCGAATGGGTGCACGTGCTTGGCACCTACCCCGCGGCTGGATCGGTGCTCGAGGAGTGACGACGGGGCGCCCGGCGCGCAACTTGCCTCGCCGGGCTCCGATGGCAACGACCGTACGCACAAAGGCCATGTGCATCGTCAACCCGAAGGCCGGCCAGCGCCACGCCAGTGCCGACGAGCTCGACGCGGCGATGCACGTGCTCCGGGACGCCGGCTTCGACCTCGACACGCGTGTGTGCGCGCTCCCTGGACCGACTGCCGACGATCTGGCCCGCGAGGCGGTGAAGTCGGGCTACGAGGCCGTCATCGCCGCGGGTGGCGACGGAACGATCCAGGCGGTCGCGCACCAGCTGCTCGGTACCGACGTCGTCCTCGGCATCCTCCCCTTTGGCAGCTTCATGAACATCGCCAAGGGTCTGGACGTGCCCCTCGATGCCGTCGAGGCGGCACGCGTGATCGCGGCGCGGAACGTCGTGCGGGCAGACGTCGGCGAGGTGCACGGCCAGGTCTTCTTCGAGACGGCCGGCATCGGCCTGGACGCGGAGCTCTTCGGTGCCGCGCGCGCGGTCGAGCGCGGCCGCTGGCGCCGCGCGCTCACGCGCGTCTGGCGCTGGGCACGGCAGGGGTCACATCGGCTGAAGGTCGTGACGCCGGAGGGCGAGCGAAGCGTGCGCACGTACCAGGCGCTGATCGTGAACTCGCCCTACTACCACTGGTCGTTCCCGGTCGCGCCGGGCGGCGACATGCGCGACGGGCTGCTCGAGGTCGTGCTGTTCCCGCGTATGGGCCGTCTCGCGCTGATCCGTTCGATGCTCAAGCTCTGGCGTGAGGGCCGGCACGAGGAGCCACCGGTCGTGTTGAGCACGACCGAGGCGACGATCAGTTCAGCCGCGCGGCTGCCGATACACGCGGATGGCCGGCTCGTTGGCACGCTGCCGGCGACGTTCAAGGTGCGACCCGGGGCGCTCAAGGTGTACGCGCCCGGTCCTAGTTCAGGCTGAGGACCTCGCACACCGCGGTCTGACTGCCGCCGGGTGTTGGTCCACCCGTGAGCACGAAGATCATGGTCCCGAAGGCGACGACCCCGATCCCGTGCCGTGCGGTCGGAAGGTCCGGCCCGCGCGACCATGACTTCGCCACGCTGTCGTAGATATCGACCTCCTTGAACGTCCCCTGCGGGGCTTCGCCTCCGATGAAGAACAGGCGATCGCCGACCACCGCGGCGCCGACACCACCTCGTGCGGTCGGCGCCGCCGTCAGGCGCTCCCAGGTGCCCGACGTGGCTGACAGGCTCGGCGGAAGGAAGCACTCGAGGGCCGGCAGGTTCCGCGACATCGACAGGGTGCGACCACCGACCGCGCAGAGCCGGTCGCCGAGCCACGCCGCGGCGAGGTGGTCGCGCGGTGTCGGGATGTCCGCGAAGGTCTCCCATCTCTTGAGCAGGCTGTCGTACATGAAGGTGCTGGCCTGTAGGCCTGCGGACGAAGCGCCTCCGACGACGTAGATCTGCGGCGACAAAAGGTCTGTGGGGCCGCCGCCGGCGCGCGCGACAGCGGCACCGGCTGCTCGCGCGCTTGGCATCGGCGCGATCTCTTCCCAACTGCTCGCGTCCGGAGCCAGGCGGAAGGCGCGCGCCGTCGCCGCTCCCCCCGAGGTGCCGCCCATCACGAATACGCCGGCGTTCGGCCCGTTGAGTGCCGCGGCCATCGGATGGTCGACACCGATCGGCAGGTCGGGCTGCCGCTCCCAGCGATCGGTGCTCGGGTCATACCGCTCGACCACCCTGGGTCCACCGAACCCGCCGATGACGTAGATCCGTCCGTTGAATAGGGTCGCGGCGACCTCGCTGCGAGGCGTCGGGATGTCAGCGATGCGCGACCAGGACATCGCCCGGGCCGACTGCGTCGCCTGCGCCGATGGTGCGGCACCTGTCTGACCCGGCACCGACGCGACCGGTGACGTAGGAGTGGCCGGCGGACCGTCCGCGGCGCAGGCGGTCCAAGCCATTGCGCCCGCGACGAAGAGCGCGAGCGTGCGCATCAGACGCAGGTGCTCGAGATCACCAGGCTCGCGACGATCGCGACGACGATGAGCCAGAGGAAGGCCGTCTTCATCCATTCCTGTATACGCTCCGGCACGTGCCCGTGGTCCGATGCCTCTAGAGCTGCTCACCGCGGTGTCCGGCGCCATCGCGTCTTTCCTCTCGGGACTGCTCGGGATCGGCGGTGGGATCGTCCTGAGTCCGCTTCTTCTCTACGCACCCGGCCTCGTCGGGGCACCCGCGCTCTCCGTGAAGATCATCACCGGACTGACGATCGTCCAGGCGATCTCGGGGACCGCGCTCGGGACGTTCCGGCACAACCGCTACGGCAACGTCTCGGGCCGGCTCGTGCGCGTGATGGGCCCGACGACGGCGGTCGCGTCACTAGCAGGGGCGCTCATCTCCCGCTTCACGCCGGACCGCCTGCTTCTCGGGATCCTGGCGCTGTTCGCCATCATCGGAGCGGCGGCGCTCTTCCTGCCGCCGCGCGGCCCCGATCGCGAGCCGGGCGACCTCAACGTGAAGCTGGCCATGGGACTGGCGGCGGTGATCGGGTTCCTCGGCGGCATGGTCGGCATGGGCGCGGCCGCGTTCATCGTCGCCGGTCTGATCTATCTGCTGCGCGTTCCCGTACGCGTCGCGATCGGGACGTCGCTCGCGATCGGTCTCTTCGCGGCGGTCGCGGGGTTCATCGGCAAGGCCGCGACGGCGCAGGTCGACCCGATGCTGGCCGGGATCGTGTTCATCGCGGCGCTCCTTGCTGCTCCCGTTGGCGCGGCGATCAGCCAGCGAACACGTCCGCGGGTGCTGATGCTGCTGCTGGCTGCGATCGTCGCTCTGGCCGGAGTGCGTATGGCGTGGCAGGCGATCGTGGAGATGGCTTGACCAGCGACCCCGGCCGGACTCGAACCGGCGACACCTTGATTCGAAGTCAAGTGCTCTATCCGCTGAGCTACGGGGTCCCGGATCGGGTCTTGCGACCTCGGCCGGATTCGAACCGGCGACTTCTTGCTTCGTAGGCAAGCGCTCTATCCGCTGAGCTACGAGGTCAGATGCCACATTCTAGCGGGCCACCACGCCCAGGCGGTCGGCTCGGTCAAGTTACCTGTAGGTCACGCGATCGAGGGCAAGCACATCCGTCAAGCGCACGGGCACGCGTCTTGCCTCACTAGTGCCCCAAGGGGGATCCGACATAGATGCAGGAGGCACGAATGCCACAAGGCGCCACAAGGGCGATCGACCCGGTCGCCGTCTCGGCAGCCCAGAAGCAGATGCTCACCGGGCCCTCCGAGCGCCGCGCGCACCGCGTCCTCGTCAGCCTTTGCGACCCCACGCGGCTGAAGATCATCCGCGCGCTCGAAAAGACCCCACTTGCCGCGAGCGACCTAGCCCAGGTCATCGGCCGGACCCGGTCGGCCACCAGCCAGCACCTGCGCGTGCTGCGCGAGGCCAACGCCGTCCAGTTCGAGCGGACGGGCAACGTGGTCCGGTACCGGTTCGCTAGCGGCGTCGCCGCGGTCGTCCTGCGCGACGTCTGCCGCTCCTTCGACCGTCTCGACGGCGAGGTCGCCGAGTAGGGCCCACGGGTCCGCGCGCCCCTACAGCTCGAACTGGTTCGTCGGCCGGAGGAGCTGCACCTCGACCGGCGCGGCCTCGCGCTTGAAGCGCTCGCCCTCGGCCGGCGCCCCGACCACGAAGCCGTAGTGCATCGGCACGGCGAGCCTCGGCCTCATCGCCTTGACCAGGCCGGCCGCCTC
>CAZTAI010000178.1:0-3866 GCA_964611555.1 uncultured Chloroflexota bacterium
CCGTCACGAACGCGCCGTCGCCGAGCTGGGCGATGGGCTTGTCCGACCGGTCGCCGGCGGTGCTGATCGTGCGCAGCTCCACCTCGGCGCCGAGCGCGTCCGCGACGAGCCGCGTCTGCGCCAGGGCGAGCGCGCTTCCGCGTGTGCCGACGACGATCACGCCTCCACGCCTCCGTCGGCGTCGAGCCGGAAGAGGGCGCGAGCGGCCTCGGCTCGCTCGGGCGAGCTGCGCAGAGCGACCGTGGGCTCGTGGACGATCGCCCCCACCAGGGAGGAGGCAAGGCCCTCGACGATCCGGCGATCGCGCGCCGGGAGGTGTCCGAGCTTCTGGAGCGCCCGATCGAGCTGACGGCGGCGCAGGCCGTCGGCCCGTGCGCGGAGGGCGCGGATCGTGTCGGCCGCGGAACGCGCGTGAAGGTCCTGGATGAACGCGCGCGCTTCATCGGCGCAGCGCCGCTCGGCGAGCTCGACCAATTCGGCCGGCACCGACGCGCGGTCGGCCGCGAGCGCGTCGACGTCGCGATAGGTCAGGCCGGGAAGGCCGCGCGCGTCCTCGGCCACGCTGCGCGGCACCGCGATGTCGACCAGCACGAGTGGCCGCACGGCACACCGGCGCTCGAGGAGCTCGCGTGTCAGGACGGCCCCGCGCGTGTCCGCCGCCGAGATGACGAGGTCCGCGCGATCGAGCTCCTGCGGGAGCTCATCGAGACCCACTGCGCGCGCTCCGATGCGCTGGGCCACCACGCGCGCCCGCTCGAGGTCGCGGTTCGCGATGACGAGATGGCCCGTGCGCTCCGCCAGCGCTCGCGCGGAGAGCTTTCCGATCTCGCCCGCACCGACGACGAGCGCGGTGGCAGCGGCGGGACGGTCGACCAACGCGAGAGCCTCGTCCACCGCCAGCGATCCGACCGATCGGCCGTGCGAGCCGATCGAGGCGCGAAGCTCACGCGCGACCGCGAGCGCCCAGCGCAGCGCACGCTCGAGCACGGGCTCCACTCCGAGCTCGCGCGCCTGGGCGTGGAGGCGCCGCACCTGACCCGCGATCTGCCACTCGCCCACGACGACGGAGTCGAGCCCCGCGGTGACCCGGAAGAGGTGCCGCGCTGCGTCTTCGCCCTGGTGCCAGCGTCCACTGTCGACCTCGGGCGCGAGATCGGGGCCCAGCGCCTCGCGGACTTGGTCTGCGGGATGGCCACCCGCGGTCGCGATGTAGAGCTCTACGCGGTGGCAGCTGGACAGCGCGATGAAGCTGCGCTGCGCTGGGAGCGACGCGAGACGGACCGCTGCCCGCTCACGGAGGCCGAGGGAAGCCGTCCGCTGGTGGAGCGCGAAGACTGCAAGCCCCGCTGTCTCGGCCATCCCGGTCGACCCTGAGGAGCCCGATCGCGCCATGCAAGCGGATCACCCAGTTTCGCCTAGGTTCTGCGCTCACTCCGGATAGCGGGCGATCCCCTCGACGCGCTCGGTCCGCGGATGGATGAACACGCGCACACGCTCGCTCGGGAAGTGGAAGTCGACGGCGAAGCGCCCGCTCCGCTCGACCGTGGCAGTGATCCCCTGGTCCCCGTCGGGATGGCGGAAGACCTCGGGGATCGAGCGCGCGATCGCGATGTAGTGCTCGTCTTCCTTGGTCGCGGCCGCCGGGTCGTTCCACCAGCGCGCCCCTAGCGCGAGGCCGCCGACCACCAGCACGACCAGCCCGGCGGCAAGCGCGAACCCGCGGAGCTGGCCCACGGTCTACCTAGCCGCGGCGGAGCTCTGCTCGAAGCGCGCCGTCGCTGGCGATGCGCCGGGCCGTCGCGGCGAGCGCGTGGATGGTGATGAAGGCGTTCTTGTGGGCCAGGTCGGTGACGCTCGAGTCGCGCATCTCGATGTTGTGACCGCCGATCCGCTTGGTCGCGACCGGGAAGCCCACATAGTCGGCCGGCACGGCCTGCGAGACGTTACCGAAGTCGGTCGACGCGAGGACGAGCACGTCCGGCTCGGCTTCGACACCTTGCTTCGCGAGCTCCTCGCGCAGGACCTCGCCCAGCCGCTGGTGCGGCTTGGTCGGGGCGTAGAGGCGCATCTCGTCTGTGATGGTGACCTCGGTGCCGGTCTGGAGGGCCGCCCCGCGCGCGATGTCCTCGAACGTCTTCACCATGCCGTCGAGCTCCTCGACGGTCTTGGCTCGAATGCCGAAGGTGCACTCGGCGAACGCGGGCACGATGTTGTTCGCGGGCCCGCCGCCGTTGGTGATCACACCGTGGATGCGCGAGTCCTTGGGCATGTGCTGCCGCCATCCGTCCACACCCACGAACAGGCGGATGACGCCGTTCAGCGCGTTGCGTCCCAGGTCGGGCGAGAACGCCGCGTGCGAGGCCACTCCCTTGAATGCGACGCGCTTCGCGACGATGCCCAGGCTCACCGTGGTGGTCTCCCACCCCGGGCTCCCGGAGCCGTGCGACGACAGAGCAGCGACCGTCTCCTTGAAGACGCCGGCGTCGAGAAGGTCGATCTTGCCGCCGCCCTTCTCTTCGGCGGGGGTGCCGATGATCTCGACCCCGACCTCGAGCCCCTTCGGGTCCGCGGCGACCTCTAGGAACGCGCCGACGTTCGTCATCGCGATCAGGTTGTGACCGCAGGCGTGGCCGATGTCCGGCAGGGCGTCGTACTCGGCGAGCAGAGCGACCGACGGACCCTTCGGCGGCCCGATGCGCGCGCGGAACGCGGTCGCGAGGCCGCCCAGCTTCCGCTCGACCTTGTGGCCGTGCTTCTCGAGGAGCGCGCAGATCCGATCCGCGGCCCTGTGCTCCTCGTAGGCGAGCTCCGGGTCCGCATGGATCTCCCGCGACAGGGTGAGCAGCTCTTCCCGCAGCGCCTTGTCCATCTCTGTCACTCCCCCACCTCCGCGAGCGTCGCGATCGACACAGTCTCGGGCTCGTCGGCCTCCCGTGCCCACGCCCAGGCCAAAGCGGCCTGGCGCTCGATGATCCCGCGCTGGTCGGCTCGCACCTGCGGCATCTCGGCCGGAGGGAAGGCTCGCAGCTCCCGGAGCTCGCCGGTCAGCGCCAGGCGCCCGCCGATGACGCGGTACGCATACACGGCCTCGACCCGCGCCCAGCGGTGGCCTGTGTTGGCCTCGAGCACCGGACCCACCTCGATCTCGAGGCCCGTCTCCTCGCGGATCTCGCGCCGCAGCGCGTCCTGGAACGACTCGTCGCGCGTGATGAACCCGCCGAGGAGGCGCCATTCGGGTGATCCGAAGCGGTGCCGCGCGACGATCACGCGGCCATCTGGCTCTACGCCCACTCCGTTGACGCCAACGAGGAAGCGCGGGTTGGCGCGGTCGAGGATGCGACGCTGCCAGCCGACCGGGATCTTGTTGTAGACCGCCGCCAGGGCGCGCATGAGCACGCCCGCAGCGTACCTAGCCCCTGCGGCGGCGACGCTCCCCGACCCGGATGCGCAGGAGCTCGCGCTGTAGCGTGGCCCGCGCGCGAGCCTCGTCGGCCGCGTTGAGCGTGCCACCCGCGAGGGCCTGGCTCGCCCGCTCGCGCGCTTCCTGCGCGGCCTTGAGGTCGATCTCCTCGGCGTGCTCGGCCGCGTCGGTCAGGACGACGACGCGGTCGCCGCGAACGTCCATGAACCCGCCGAAGACGGCGAGCACCTCCTCGGTGCCGCCCTTCTTGACACGGAACTCGCCCGGCCCGAGGCCGGTGAGGAGCGGCGCGTGGTGCGGAAGGATCCCTAGGTACCCCTCGCTCCCGGGCGCGATGACCATGTCCACGTCGTCCTCGTAGACCTTGCGCTCGGGAGTGATGACCTCGATGTGCAGCGGCAAGCTACGCGGTCTCCTTCGCCATCTTCTCGGCCTTCTCGCGGGC
>CAZTAI010000179.1:0-3799 GCA_964611555.1 uncultured Chloroflexota bacterium
CGCGGTGATCCGGGCGCCCAGCTCGCACTTCCTCATATCCTGCTTTGTCGTGGCCTCTTCGGCACCCGCCGTCCGTTTCCAGAATGTCTACAAGGCTTTTATCGCCCAGGGCCGTGCCGGACGGCCGTTGCTGGCGCTGGAGGACGTCTCCTTCGCCGCGAGCCCCGGCGAGTTCATCAGCCTCGTCGGCCCCTCGGGATGCGGAAAGTCGACCTGCCTCAATCTCCTTGCCGGATTGACCGAGCCGTCAGCTGGTCTGGTGGAGCACCACGGCACCCAGGTCGTCGGCGTGAATACGAAGGTCGGTTACATCACGCAGGACGACAACCTCCTTCCCTGGCGCTCGTTGCTCGCCAACGTCGAGCTGGGCCTTGAGTTCCGCGGCGTGCCGCGTGAGGAACGACGCCGCCGGGCGCGCGAGTTCATCGGGCTGGTCGGCCTCGACGGTTTCGAGAACCACTATCCGCACGAGCTGTCGGGGGGCATGCGAAAGCGCGCCGGGATCATCCGCACCCTGATCCACGACAGCGACGTCGTCCTCATGGACGAGCCATTCGGACCGCTCGACGCTCAGACCCGCGTGATCCTCCAGGCGGAACTCCTCAAGCTGTGGGAGCGGACTCGGCCGACGGTCCTGTTCGTCACCCACGACCTCGTGGAGGCGATCGCGCTCAGCGATCGGATCCTCGTCTTCACCAGCAGGCCCGGCACGATCAAGCGGGAGTACCGCGTCGACCTCCCGCGACCCCGCGATGTGTTCCACATCCACGAGACGCCCGGCTTCAGCGATCTCTACGACGCGCTGTGGTCGGACATCCGTGCGGAGATCCAGCGCGCTCGTCAAGGGGAGCTGCAGTCAGCGGGGCTCACGAGTTGACGGCGATGACCGCGCCGCTCGTCCTCGCGGAGGCGGCGCGCCGTCATCGGCGAGCAGTTCTGGCGGACCGCGCCGTCGTATCCAGCGGCATCGTCGCGCTCGGTGCCGGCGCGCTGCTCTTCTGGCAGTTCGCGCTCGGGTCGATCGTCAACCCGCGTTATGTGAGCACGCCGGTCGATGTCGTGCGGAGCCTGCTGGTCCTCAGCGACACGGGCGTCCTCCTCCGGCACGCCCAGGTGACCATGACCGAGGCGGCAGCCGGATACGTGATCGGTGTCGGCGTGGGGCTGGTAGGTGCGTTCGTGCTGCTGACGACACGCCGCGGATACGAGGTCCTCGAACCGTACCTGCTTGCCTTCTACGCCATCCCGAAGATCGCGCTGGCACCGCTCTTCATCATGTGGTTCGGCCTCGAGCTGACCCCGAAGATCCTGCTCGCGGCTCTCATGGTCTTCTTCATTGTGTTCATGAACACCATCGCCGGCGTGCGAGCCATCGACCGCGGGCTCATCGATGTCGTTCGCGTCCTGGGAGCGCGACGGCTTCAGCTGATGCGCGCGGTGCTGGTGCCGGCCGCCGCGCCGGCGATCATGGCCGCGGTCCGTGTCACCTTCGCGCGGGCGATGGTCGGCGCGCTCCTCGCCGAGCTGATCTCCTCGACCGAGGGGCTCGGGTACCTGATCGTCCGGGCCACACGTCAGTTCGACATCGCGACCGCGTTCGGCGGTGTCCTCGTCGTCGCCGCCCTGGTCATGGCGGTGAACGTCGCGATCCGCGCGTTCGAGAAGCGGCTGTTCCCTTGGGCATCCGGACCGATGCACGGATGACCGCGTCCGCTCGCGTGCTCGAGGATGAGGTGGCTCGCCGGCGCAGCGCTCTCCGCGCGCATCGACGCTTCATCCTGACAGCCCGGCTCGGCGTGCTCGTCGGCGTCGTCCTCGCCTGGGAGCTCGCGTCGGGGCGTCTCATCCGGCCCTTCTTCATCAGCTCGCCGACGGCGGTCGCTGCGCAGATCGCGGAGTGGATCGCAAGCGGGGAGCTCCTCTACCACGGGCAGTTCACGCTGACCGCCACGCTGCTGGGCTACCTTGCCGGGTCCGCCGCGGCGGTCCTCGTAGCCTGGCCGCTCGGGCTGATGCCTCGCCCGTATCGCATCACCGAGCCGTACTTCCTCGTCGCCTACTCGATCCCGGCCGTCGTTATGGGCCCGGTGTTCATCCTCTGGTTCGGCTTCGGTCTGGAGCCGAAGGTGCTGCTGGCCGCGTACTTCGTCTTCTTCATCGTCTTCGTCAACACGGTGGCCGGCTTCCAGCAGGTGCCGCGCGGTCTGCTCGACGTCGCTCGCGTCATGGGCGCGTCACCCGTCGCGCTGCTCCGCACGGTCATTCTGCCAAGCGCCGTGCCGTACCTCCTGGCCGCGCTACGCATCACTCTGCCGGCCGCGATGATCGGTGCGGTCGTCGGGGAGTTCATCGGAGGGAACCGGGGGCTCGGGTATCTCGCCCAAGCCGCCGCGTCGGAGTACGCGACGGAGGGCGTCATCGCGGCGGTCGTCGTTATGGGACTTATAGTCCTCGCCATGACGCTCCTGCTCCGCCCGCTCAGCGGCGCGCTGCGCTGGCAGCGGGATATCGATGTGCGGGGAGGCGTCGTCTGAGGCCCAGCTCGATGGTGACCGGCCGGACCGGTCGAGGAGGACATCCGTGAGGATGCGAACGAGGCTCGTGGTCTTCCTGGTAGCGGCGATCGCGATCACCGCGTGCGGCCCGGCCGCTACGCCGGGCGCTACGCCGGTCGCTACGTCGGCCGCGACGGCGACGCTGGGCCCGCCCACGGAGGTCAAGGTCGTCTCGGCTCCGAACATCTTCCTGTCGGCGCTCTACGTCGCGGACGCTGAGGGTTACTTCAAGGCAGAGAACCTCGACGTCAAGATCGTCCAGGTCACGGCCGGCACCGAGTCGGTGGCCGCCTTGGTGTCGGGCAACGCGCAGTACGCGGACATCGGGTTCGATGACCTGGTCGGCCTCGCGCAGAGGGGCGAGAAGAACCTCGTCATGGTCCACAACATCCTCAGCCGCGTGACCCTCACCCTGGTGATGCGCACCGATGTCGCTCAGCGTCTCGGCGTCACCCGGAGCTCGCCGCTGGAGCGCCGGTGGGCGGCGCTCAAGGGGCTCCGCCTGGGGATCACCTCACCCGGCGCGCCGACCGACAAGTACATGCGCTACTACCTGCGGCAGGCCGGCCTCGATCCGGACCGTGACGCGACGATCGTCGCCATCGGCGGCGGGGCCTCGCTCCTCGCGGCCCTCGAGTCGAAGCAGATCGACGCCTACCACCTGTCGCCGCCGACCCCCTACGTCGCGGCGGACAGGGGCTTCGGCACGATCCTTATCGACGGACCGTCCGGTGACGTGCCGAAGCTCTCGGATTTCCTTTACACCGCCTGGGCGACGAATCGCGACTGGGCGGCCAAGAACCCGAACGCCGCGTCCGCCTTCAGCCGTGCCCTGAGGAAGGGGATGCAGAAGGTGAAGGCCGATACTGCGGCCGCGGCCACGACTGTGGCGAAGGCCATCGGCAGCACGGACCTCGCACTGACGAGGCGGGTGCTCGATGCGTTCTTGCCGGCCCTCTCGGAGAACGGCTGCTTCACCCCGAAGGCAGTTGCTGGATCGCTCGACACGATGCTCGAGGCGAAGATCATCGCGACCCCGGGAGATCCGGCAGAGGGTGTGCTCTGGACCGGTAAGTACAACAGCTGCTGAGCCGGCACCGACAGCCGAGCCGTTGACCGGAGGGGCGCCGGGCGGCGCCCTCCGGTCTCGGATGCGACGCCGGTTGGTTTCCGCTTCTAAGGGCCGACGAGCCCCATCGCCTGCCACACCGGCACCGCGGCGGCGATCGCGAGCAGGCGCACGA
>CAZTAI010000180.1:0-3776 GCA_964611555.1 uncultured Chloroflexota bacterium
GCGTTCGCGAACATCCACCGCTACCGCTGGCAGGGCAAGTCATTCCTCGCCTGGCTCTACACGATCGCTCGCAACGCCGTCACCGACCGGCGCCGCCGCGAGCGTCCCATGGTCGATATCGACAGCGCGTATGGCCTCGCCGAAGATGGTCCGACCGCGCACGACCGCGCCGTTCACGGTGAAGAGGTCGTCGCGCTCAAGGGCGCGGTGAAGTACCTCACCGCCGAGCAGCAGCAGGTCCTGTCGCTCCGGTTCGAGGCCAACCTCTCGAGCCGTCAGGTCGCAACGCTCCTTGGGAAGAACGAGGGCGCGATCCGCGCGCTCCAGTTCCGCGCTCTCGGGCGGTTGCGCAAGATCCTCCGCGACGAGGCCTAAGGCCCGCCTAAGAAGCCCGGACCGCGGTCCGGTCGCGATCGGCCACAGCCATACACTCGATCCTCAGGTGGGCATTTCGCGCGCGCTCCTTGTAACCCTCTTCGCGCTGTTCCTGGGCGCCTGCTCGGTGCTGCCGCAGGACATCGGCGCGCAGATCGTCCCCACCCGCACCGACTACAAGACGCTCGAGGCCGCGTATCACGTGCTCCTCGAGCGGCACGTCGATCGCCCCGGCTCGCAGCAGCTCCTGACCGGCGCACTCGAAGGCGCGGAGGCGTACATCAAGAAGCCCGTCGAGGAGAAGGGCGCGGGATGCGCGTCCGTGTCGATCGCCCGTCCGGAGCTGACGGGCAGCACCGAGTCCGACCTCCTCAAGCTCTCAAGCGCCCTGACCGACGTGACAGTGGCCTGCGCCGCGGCCGACAAGACACAGATGGAGCGCGCGGCCACGGATGGCATGGCGAAGTCGATGAACGAGTGCCACACCTATTACCTCGACCCTGACCGCGCCAAGAGCTTCAACCAGGCGCCGCAGGAGTACTCCGGCATCGGCGCCACGATCCTCGCGCCGAGCGAGGAGGGCGGCATGTCGCAGATCGCCTCCGTCTTCCCGAACAGCCCGGCGGAGAAGGCGGGCCTGCGTCCCGGCGACCGGATCAAGTCGGTGGACGGCACGGACGTCACGACCTTCGCGCCGGAAGAGATCGCGCAGCGCATCCGAGGCGATGAAGGTACCCAGGTCGTCCTGGTGCTCGTCCGCGCGCAGCAGGAGGTGACCTTCACCCTCACGCGCGCGAAGCTCGTCCCGCCGCGCGTGTTCGAGCGGCAGCACGAGGAAGGGCAGATCTCGCAGCTGAGCATCTCCGCGCTGAACGGCGACGTCGCCCGGCAGACGAAGGAGACCGTGCAGCGAGAGATCGACCGTGGCGTGAAGGGCTTCGTGCTGGACTTGCGGAACAACCCTGGCGGAGACCTCTCGGCCGCCGTGAACATCGCCAGCATCTTCGTGAAGGACGCGACCCTGGTGAAGCAGATCGGCCGCGACGGCAAGACCGAACAACTCACGACCAACGGCGACTTCTACGTCGGCTTCTCCGGGCCGATCGTCGTGTTGGTGAACGAGCGCTCCGCTTCGGGCGCCGAGATCATCGCGGCCGGCCTGCGGGCCAACGACGTCGCATCGGTCGTGGGCACCAGGACCGCCGGATGCGTCGGGATCGCGCAGCCACGCGCGATGCCCGACGAAGGGCTGCTCCTCGTGACGCTCGCGCGGATGCAGGACGCCAAGACCGGTGAGGAGCTGAACGGGAAGGGCCGCGGCGTTGCGCCGGACAGCACCGTGACCGACGTCGCCGAGACCGCCGAGCAGGAAGACCTCGTGGCCGCCCTCAGCGCGGTCAAGGACCAGATCGCCCGGGCGGGCTAGGCCTGGCGGCAAAGCCGCCTTCCTTCACGCGGGGGGATGCTCCCCCCGCCGTCACCCCCCTGAGAGGCCCAGCGCGACGAGGCCGGCGACCGTGATGCCGATGCCCAGGTACTGGTTCGCGACCAGGCGCTCGCCCAAGAAGAAGACCGCGAGGAAGGCCGGCAGCACGGGATAGAGGCCGCTTCCCGTGGCGACTATCGACGCGTATCCCGCCTCGACGCCCAGCACGAACGAGACGTTCGCGGCGGTGTCGAAGATGCCGATCAACACGAGTAGACCGAGGGTCGCGGGACGGCGGTCCGTTGGGACCGGGGTCCGGGTCACCAGCACCGCCGCCACGAGCAGCACTGCGCTAGCGATACGCGCGAGAAGGACCAGCTCGAGACCATCGTGTGCACGCGTCGCCGCGGCCAGCGCGGCCCCGTATATCCCGAATCCGAGCGTGGCGGCGAAGGCGAGGCGGATGCCCGGTAGGGGTCGCCCCAGGGTCTGGACTATGGAGCGAACGTCGGAGCTCGCGAGGACCATCCCAACGAAGGTGACGGAGATCGCGACGATCTGCGCCAGGGACAAGCGCTCCCCCAGGAACACAACGACGAGGATCACGGTGACCGCGGCGTAGGACGCCGACACCGGGCTCACGACCGCGATGGGTCCCAGGGCAAGAGCCTTGTAGAAGACGAACAGAGCGCTCGCGCCCACGACCGCGAGTGCGATGCCCCATGGGACGGCGTCTCCGGTGACCGTCGGGAACCGGCCGGTCGCGAAGAGCACGAGCGCGTACACGCTGGTGCCGAGGATCTGCATCCCCAGTGATGTCCAGAGAACGCCGATGCGCCGCGAGGACAGCGCGCCCGCGTAGTCGCCGATGCCCCAGCCGAGGGCTGCGCCGACGCCGAAGAGGAGCGGGGTCAAGCGGCCGGGTCTAGACGATGAGCTCGCGAGGAGCGCGGGTGAGGTTTCGTGCCCCGTCGGCTGTCACGACGAGCATGTCCTCGAGCCGCACCCCGCCGATGTCGGGGTCGTAGATGCCGGGCTCGATCGTCACAACGTCGCCGGGCTCGAGCGGGACCATGCCCCAGCGGCCGCGGCCGATGGAAGGCGCCTCGTGGATCTCGAGGCCGACGCCGTGGCCGGTCCCGTGGATGAGGCCCCGCACCGGTCCGTCCTTGGAACGGCGGTGCCCTTCGCGGAGCGTCTCGTAGCCGGCCTCGAAGATGATGTCCTCGACCCGCTCGTGGATCGCGCGTCCAGTCGTTCCCGGACGCAGCATCGCGATGGCCTCGTCCTGGGCACGCTTCACGACCTCGTACATCTTCACGATCGCCGCCGGCGGCTCGCCCTTCGACACGGTGCGGGTCATGTCCGCGTAGTAGCGCGAGCTGTGCTGCGGGTAGATGTCCATGACGATCGCCTCGTGCGCGCGCAGAGGTCCGGTGCCGTCCTCGTGCGGGTCGGCGGCCTGCTTCCCGGGCGCGACGATGGTGCCTTCAGGCGCGCGGCACGCGCGGTCGAGAAGGCCGTGCTCGACGATCGCGCGCAGCCGCTCGGCGGTGAAGACGTCTCCGTCGAGCATGAGCAGACCGTCGTCGCGGACCTTGGCCCTGCGGATGGCCTCCACGCCTTCGGCCCAGGCCTCTTCGGTCGCTCGCTGCGCGGCCTCGATCCCTGCGATCTCGTCGGGGCGTTTGATCCGGCGGCGCGCTTCGAGATCCGCGGACACCACGATCTCGACGCCGCGGGCGCGCAGCTGGTCGGCCAGGCCGATCGGGAAGTAGCGCGGGACGGCGACGCTCTCCAGCTTGCGCTCCTGCAGAAGCCGCTGGATCACCGCGGCGTTGATCTCATCGACCGGGAGACCCTTCTTCGCGAGGTCCCGGTAGCCGAACTCGTCGATGTTCCGGACGGACGTCGCGCGGGACTCTTTCTCGGCCCGGCCCTGCTCGAGAGAGCTCATGACGATGATCCGCTCTTC
>CAZTAI010000181.1:0-3769 GCA_964611555.1 uncultured Chloroflexota bacterium
CCCGGCGCGGACACGTCCACGCTCGCGTTGCGCGTCGAGAAGAAGGCGATGCTGTCGTCGGAGTCCGTGGCACCGACCGCGAGGACCTCCGGATACGCGGCGGGGTACTCGAGCTGGTTGAGGCTCAGGCACTTGTCGCCGGTCGTGCCGCAGTTGCCCGATGCGCTGACCACCAGCACGTTGCGCTGGGCGGCGTAAGAGATGGCGCTGCGTAGCGTCGGGCTGTCGCTCACCGACCCGAGCGAGAGGTTCACCACCTTCGCCCCGTTGTCGACCGCCCACACGAGGCCGTTCGCGACGTCGGACAGGCTGCCCTGACCGGTGCAGTCGAGGACCTTCACCGGCATCAGGCGCACACCGAAGGCGACGCCTGCGATGCCCTCGGTGTTGTTGCCGCTGGCGCCGATGATCCCGGCGACGTGCGTGCCGTGCGAGTTGTCGTCGCGGGTCGTGCCCGCGGTGCACTCGTCGTCGGGCTGAGTGACGAAGGTGTTGCCCGGGACGAGCGCGTTGATCAGGTCGGGGTGGGTCGGATCCACGCCCGTGTCCATCACGGCGACCACCACGCTCGGCGCGCCGCGGACCGTGTCCCACGCCTTGTTGACGAATGCCTTCTTGACGCCCCACTGCCCGTCGCTCGCCGCGGGGTGCGTCAGGTAGTACTCGTCGTTCGGCTCGAACGCGAGCCGCACCGTGGCGTCGATCTCCGCGAACTCGACCGTGGTGTGGCGCGCGAGCATCTCGACCGGCGAGAGCGCGCCCGCGGCGAGCTGATCGGAGCCGGCGACCGCGACGAGCGTGACCCCGAGCTGCCGGATAGAGCCGTAGATCCGACCACCAACGCTGCGAGCCACCGCCTCGCGTTCGGTGGCTGTGGCCCCGGGACGGAAGACGACAAGGAAACGAGAGGTCTGCTCCGGTCCTTGACCGGGAGGGCCAGGGGTGTTCGTAGGGACCCTTGGGACATCCGCAGTGATCTGCTGCGCATCCGCATAGATCCTCTGCACTCTTCCGTTGCTGCCTGAAGCAGACTCCGCCGCCCGTGCGGAGGCGGGGAGACCCGCGGCCATGAGGACGGCAGCGAGCACGGTCAGCCGGAGTGCGAGCAAGCGTGGCCCCCTTCCCTGTCGTGGGTATAACGCCGGACCTTCCAAAAGATCACCGCTGATCGGTCTCGAAACGACCCCCGGCCCACATCCGCTCTCTAAGGAGGGGAGGGCCGGTGGCTAGTCCGTCTTGACGATGAGGACCTGCTCCAGGCGCCGCAGCTCGACGGCCGGAAGCAGGATCGCGCGGGCGTATGCGGCGTTCTCGGAGCGGTCGATGGCGACGACCGTGCCGATCGGCAGACCCTTTGGAAAGAGCGAGCGCAGCTCGTTCCCCTGCGCCAGCCCAGCGGTGATCACGACGTCCCCCACCTCGACCTCGTCGGTCTGGAGGATCCAGTCCATCACGAGCGTGTCCCCGTACTGCCCGCGAACGATGCCCGTGGCCCGCGAGTCCTGGGCGATCGCGGACACCGTCGAGGCCGGGTCCGTGAGGAGCAGCACCTTGCTGTAGCTGGGTCCGACCTCGGTGACGCGCCCCACCAGGCCCTGCTCGGACATGACGATGTGGCCGGCGCGCACGCCCTGGTCGGTGCCCGCGCCGAGCATGACCGTGTGCAGGATGCCACTCGGGTCGCGGCCGATCACCTGGGCGGCGACGGTCTCGTATGGGATCGCCCGTGCCGTCTCACTGAGCCGCGCGGACTGCTCCGCGGAGATGGCCGCCTCGCGCAGGCGCACGTTCTCGAGCGTCAGCCGATCGACGTCCTGCTGCAGCGCCGCGTTGTCCTCGCGCAGCTGCTGGATCTGGCTCACCGCCTCGGTGAAGCTCGACGTGGCGTTCCCGACGCCGGAGATGGCGCGCTCGACAGGCACGAGAGCGCTCGTCAGCGCGCGCGATGCCTCCTGGACCGGAGCGGTGTTCCGCGCGACCAGGAGCGTGAGCGCGACGATGAACAGGACGACGAACTGCCGCAGGACCGTGGTGTCGGCACGGCCGGCCTTGCGCTGCTGGATCCGCCCGAAGGAGGCCATCTCTAAAGGGAACGCGCCGCGCGCTGAATGGTGCCGGTCATCTGGGCATGATCGTGTACGTCTCGGTCACCAGGGCCCGCTCGTAGAGGGGCAGGTCCTCGAGGATCTTGCCGGTCCCTCGGACGACGCAGGTGAGCGGATCGTCGGCGATGTGCACGGCCATCTGGGTCGCCTCGGAGATGCGAGTGTCGAGGCCCTTGAGGAGCGCGCCGCCGCCGGCCACGTAGATGCCCTGATCCATGATGTCGGCGACGAGCTCCGGCGGGGTCTCCTCGATGGTGTCCTTGACCGCGTCGACGATCTGCTGGACGCTCGGGTCGATGGCCTCGCGGATCTGCGCGCTCGTCACCTCGATGGAGCGCGGCAAGCCGGTCAGCAGGTCACGGCCGCGGAAGAAAGTGGAGACCTCCTCGTCGAGCGGGTACGCGGATCCGATCGCTATCTTGATGTCCTCCGCGGTGCGCTCGCCCATGAGCAGATTGAATTCGCGCCGCGCGTACGTGACGACGTCCTGGTCCATCTCGTCCCCGCCGACGCGGATGGAGCGCGAGACCACGATGCCGCCTAGCGACGTGACCGCGACCTCCGTGGTGCCGCCGCCGATGTCGACGATCATCGATCCCGACGGCTCGTTCACCGGAAGTCCCGCTCCGATCGCGGCGGCCATCGGCTCCTCGACGAGACGCGCCCAGCGCGCGCCCGCGGAGACGGCCGCGTCCTGCACCGCGCGCTTCTCGACCTCGGTGACACCCGAGGGGATCCCGATCACGACGCGCGGGCGCGGGAAGAGGGCGAAGCGGTCGTGCACCTTCTGGATGAAGTAGCGAAGCATTTGCTCGGTGATGTCGAAGTCGCTGATCACGCCGTCCTTCAGTGGACGGATCGCGACGATCGACGCGGGTGTACGGCCCACCATGCGCTTGGCCTCGGCGCCGATCGCGAGGATCGCGCCGGTGCGGACGTCCTTCGCGACCACAGACGGCTCGGAGATCACGATGCCGCGCCCGCGCACGTGCACGAGCGTGTTGGCCGTGCCGAGGTCGATGCCGACGTCGCGCGAGAAGAGACCCAGGAGGGCGTCGAACAAGAGCGGAAGTTCCCTTCACGAAGCGCAGCTGCGCGGATCAGTGCGAAGAATAGCCGGAAACGCGCCCATTACGGGGATCAGCGAGGGGTCGGCTGGGCCCGTGGCGGCGCGTCGCTCGCTCGGCCGGTCTCGCTACATAGTCCTCTCGCTACCTATTTCGGCTGCTCTGGCGCGCGCGGGGATGCTGCTCTGCCCCTGGCCGATCGAGACCCAGCGGCCGGCGCCGAAGACGATGTGGTCGAGGACGTCGATGCCGAGGAGCTTGCCGGCAGAGACCGCGTCGCGGGTGGTCCGAACGTCTTCCGCGGACGGTGCCGGGTCGCCCGAGGGGTGGTTGTGGCCGACGATGATCGCCGGTGCGTTGCGCCGGAGGGCCTCGGTGAACAGCTCGCCGATGCGCACGCTCGTCCCGGCGACGTTGCCCGCGTAGACGTTGGCCACTCCGAGCAGGCGGTGCTTGCGGGAGAGGAGCGCGACCTTCACCTCTTCCCGGTCGAGGTGGGCGAAGTGCGGCGCCAGGGCTCGGGCCGCGGCCTCAGGGGACGAGAGCACCTCGCCGTCCGCGCCGGCGGCGATGGCTCGCCGCCCGACCTCGCGAGCC
>CAZTAI010000182.1:0-3729 GCA_964611555.1 uncultured Chloroflexota bacterium
CCGATGATGCGGCCCTTCATGTCGTCGCTGGGCAGCCCCACGACCGTGACGGTGTGCTCGGCGGTGTGGTCGGCGGCGTACCGCTGGAGGGCCATGGTGATGATGTCGCGGGCCCGGTCGTCGGCGCGCTCCCGCGCCTCCTGCTCCAGCTCCCGGACGCGCCGGTTGGCCACGTCACGGACCTCTTCCTCGATCTGCTCGAGGAGGATCCCGCGGGCCTCCTCCTGGGTCAGCCCGGCGACCCTGGCCAGCTCGGTCTTCTGGGCGTCCTGAAGGCGGACGATCTCGGCGCGCTCGGCGACGAGCTCTTTCTCCTTGTCGTCGAGCCGGCTGTCACGCTCCTCGACCTGGGCCAGCTTGGTATCCAGCTGCTCGTCCTTCTTGTCGAGCCGTGTCTCGTACCGCTGGAGCTCCGCGCGGCGCTCCCGGTTCTCCGTTTCAGCCGTCTTGGCGATGCGGAGGGCCTCGTCCTTGGCCTCGAGGATGATCTCCTTCTGCTTGCTCCGGGCGTCCGCCTGGAGCCGCTCGGCGTTCGTCCGGGCGGCCTGCTCGCTCGAAAGAGCGATGGAGCGGCGCAGAAGAAGGGCAACGCCGAAACCGACGAGACCCGCGACGAGGGCCACCAAGCCCACGACGAGGTTGTCGGGCACTGTGAACTACCTTTCTCGATCACCGGCCAAGGCGCGGCCGCGCAGTGTGTAAGAACGCGTTCGCGCCCTGGTCTGGGAAGGGCCACCGGGGGGCGTACCCGACGACCCTGGATCAACCTTTAAGTGCGGTCAGGATAGCACCGGCAGCCCATCCGTACGGGAGCCGTACACCCCGTCGTTCACCTAGCCTCTCCCCATAGCCACCCTCTTCCCTCGCGGGGCGCGGCTGCTGCTGGCGAACGGCTACCTCGCCACGGTGCCGCTCGGCTTCCAGATGGTCGTCATCCCGCTGTATCTCAGCCGCGCCGGGTTCGACCCGGCCTTCATCGGCCTGCTCTTCACCGTCTCGGGTCTGGTGACCTCCGCCCTCGTCGCGGTCTCGGGAGTCCTTGCCGACCGCTTCGGCCGCAGCCGTTTCCTGATCGCCGGCACGGCGCTTCCCGTCACCAGCTACGCGATCCTCGCGCTCACGACGGATCCGGCCTGGCTGGTCGTCGCCGCCGCCCTCGGTGGCGTCGGACTGGCGAACGGAGCAGCCGGCGCGCTGACCGTGTCGAGCTTCGATGCCCTCTTGGCCGAGCGGACCTCGGATGCGGAGCGGACCAAGGTGTTCGCCTCGGCGCAGGCGCTCTGGAACCTGGCCCTCGCGACCGGCGCGGTCTTCGCCGGCGTGCCGGAGATCCTGCGCGCGACGGGCGTCGCGGAGCTCGACTCGTACCGCCCCGCCTTCGTCGCGTCGATCGCCGTGATCGTCTTCGCCACGCTGCTGGTGCTGCCGATCCGCGACATGCACCGGACACCCGACCAGCGTCCGACACACTGGCTTCCGCGCCGCTCGGTCCGCCCCATCGTCACGTACTCGATCGGGATCGGTCTGCTCGGGTTCGGCCTCGGCGTCGCCGTGCAGCTCATGCCCCTCTGGCTCAACCTGCGCTTCGGGGTCACCGAGTCGCAGCTCGGTCCCTGGTACGCGCTGGCGCAGGTGCTCTCGATCGTGAGCGTCATCGTCGTGCCCTGGCTCGACCGGCGCTTCGGCCCCAGCCGAAGCGTCCTCGGGATGCAGCTGATCTCGGGGGCGCTGCTCGCGTTGATCGTCCTGATGCCTGCCTTCACGCTGGCAGTGCTGCTCTTCGTCGCCCGCAGCTTCCTCACGAACCTCAGCTGGCCCTTCCAGCAGTCGCTGCTCATGTCCACCGTCGAGCCCAGCGAGCGCGCGTCCGCGGCGGGGATCGGATTCTCGGTGTGGGGCTTCGCCAACGCGCTGGGACCGGGGCTCGCCGGCTTCCTCCTCGCGACGGGCGTCCTCGCGCTCCCGCTCCTCTTCGGTGCCGTCGCCTACGCGAGCGCGGGACTCGTCTTCGGCATCGGCTTCGGCCGGATCCGCAGGATGCGCCTCGCCGCCGAAGCGCGTGGTCCTGCGGAGGCCGCCTCATGACCGTCAAGGTGACCTTCGCGGGGACCGGCCACGCCTTCGCGGACGGCGGCCGCGCGCAGTCGTGCATCCACATCGGCGCGGCAGGGGTCTCGCTGCTGCTCGACCTCGGCGCCGGCGCCTTCCCCGCCCTGCGTCGCGCGATCGATCCGAACACGATCGATGCGGTCGCCGTCACCCATCTGCATGGCGATCACTTCGGCGGCATCCCGTTCCTCGTCCTGGAGCAGCACTTCCGCCACCGCCAGCGTCCCCTGATCCTCGCGGGTCCGCAGGGGCTCCCCGCGCGCCTCCGTCTCGCCGAGCAGGCGATGTACCCCGACTTCTTCAGCGCGCCCGGACGGCCGCGCTTCGAGGTGCGCGAGGTCGCCCTTGACGAGACGCCGCGGGACCTGGGCGGCGCTTCGGTCAGCGCGCATCCCGTCGAGCACATCGAGAGCGCCGAGCCCCACGGCATTCGCGTGAGCGCCGCCGGCAAGGTCATCGCGTACTCCGGGGACGCCCGCTGGAGCGAGGCCCTACCGAAGCTGGCGAAGGGCGCGGACCTGTTCATCTGCGAAGCCTCGAACTTCGAGCACGACGACCCCGCACACATCAGCTACCGGACGCTCATGAAGCACCGCTCGGAGCTTGACTGTCGCCGGATCATCCTCACGCACATGACCCGCGACGTGCTGGACCGGATCGCCGAGGTCGAGCTCGAGACCGCGAGCGACGGGATGGTCCTCGAGCTCTAGTCCGGCTCCGGCTCCTCCGGCCGCGTGAGCACCTCTTCGATCGTGTCGTAAGAGAAGCCCCGCTGCGCGAGGTACTGGTGGATCTTCCGCTTGCGATCGGGCTCGCTCAGCGTGAGCCAGCGCGTGATGGGCCGGCGTATGGCCTCGCGGGCCCGCTTCACTTCGCTCTCGGGATCGCGGTCCCCGGTCACCAGCTCGATGACGTCGCGGGCCACGCCCTTCTGGAGCAGCTCGCTGACGATGGCCCGCTCCCCCTTCGGACGGAACCGGTCGCGCTGATCGATCCAGTAGCGCGCGAAGGCCTCGTCGTCGATATACCTCTGCGCGCGGAGCTGATCGATGGCCTGATCGATCGCGGCGTCGTCGAAGCGCTTCGTGCGCAGATGCCGGCGGATCTCACTGACGCTTCGGAGACGCGGACCCAGGTAGCGGACGGCCGCGTCGTAGGCGCTGCCCAGCGGTGCCTTGCGCGGCCCGCGCTTCATGCTGGTCGAGCCGCGAGCTCCGCAACGTGCGCCGGGAGGACCTCCGCGAAGCCCTCGCGAAGCGGCCGCGCGACGAACCCGCTCGCGCCGGTCACGAAGTAGCGCACCGTCTAGCGCATCCGGTCCAGTGCGGCGACGACGGCTCCGCGGCCCTCGTGCAGCGTCGTTCCGTCCCAGAGCGCCGGGACCCGTGTGCCCCCGAGCTTCGCGAAGGCGTCGATCGCGTCCGTCAGGACGTTCTGGAAGTCGATCTTCTGCTTGAGGCCGCGCTCGACGATGGTCCGCCGGACCTCGGCGCACTCCGCATCCGCGATCCGGTGGTAGAGGACGAGCGTCACTGGACGGCCGGCTCCCGCTATTCCTCCGCCTCCCGCTATTCCTCCGCCGCGACCGCCGCTGCCGCCGCGACCGCCGCGGCCGCCGCG
>CAZTAI010000183.1:0-3685 GCA_964611555.1 uncultured Chloroflexota bacterium
CGGCCCTTTTCGACGTACCAGTCCTGCACGTACTCCGCGCCGTACTTCTCGCGCCACAGCTCGACAAGGCGGCGCAGGTCGAGGTCCGGAGTGGACGACGGCTCCAAGCGGGCCTCGTGCTCTTCGCCGTCGAGGATCACGCGGCAGCGCGGCTCGGCCTGGAGGTTCAGGTACCAGTCGGGCTTGCGCCCTGATCGCCGCAGGATCCAGCCGGCCTCGTCGGAGTCGGGCGGGCGGCGCTCATCCGCGCGGAGCCAGAGGAGGTCGCCCTCGCGCGCGTACCAGACGCTGACCCGGTGCTCGCGACCGGTCTTCCGGCCGCGCGTGATGAGGACTAGCTCCTCACTCTCCAATGAACTTCTGCGAGTTCGCCATGTGCGGCCAGACGCGCGCCTGGACGTTCGCGAGGAGCTGCCGCGTGTGGTTCCGGTCGTGGTGCACCCACTCGTGCAGCAGACCGCCGACACGCAGCTCTCCCACCTTGCCGTGGACACAGGCTCGCTCGAGCTGATCCGGCGTCAGCAACCGAACGAGATCGAGGCTCTTATGCCGGTGACCCATCCACTCCATGAACAGGCTCATGACCATGCGCGCGCAGTCGTTCCGCTCCCTGGCGACCGCGATCTGGTCCCACGGCGGTTCGTAAGGCCGGTCCTGCTCCAGCGTGCGGGTGATGCGGCCGAAGAAGCCGCGCTTGTCGGACTCGATCAGGTGACCGATGACCTCGTTGACGCACCACTCGTGATGCGCCGGGTCGCCGGTCGTCGACGGCGGGTGCCAGCGCGCGTCATCCTCGGTGAGCCCGCGGACCTCGGCCTCGAGGAGCGCGCACGTCGACTCGAGCAGGTCGGCGACCTGGCTCGGCTCGAGAGGCGCGGCCCCGGTCAAGAGATGAGAGCGGGTGCGGGACGGATCGGGACGGTGACCGCGACGTGGAGGGTGCCGTCGGCGCGCGCCTCCTGCTCCCAGGTGCCGTTCAGGAGGGTCACGCGCTCGCTGCGGCGGAAGCCGCTGGTGAGCTCGCCGTCAGGCGGCAGCTCGCGACCGTCGCTCTGAAAGAGGATGTCGAGCGACTCGTCCTTCCACTCGAGGCGCACTGAGATCAACTTGGCCTGGGCCTTCTCGATGCGCTCGAGTAGCGAATCCTGGATGAGTCGGAAGACCGCGATCTCGTCTTCAGAGCCAAGGCGCCGGTCGCGGCCGTTGCTGGCGAGGTCGATCTTGATCTGGTGCTTGTCGTTGAGCGTCTGAACGTAGCGGCGAAGGGTGGGCACGAGGCCGAGGTCGTCGAGGATCATCGGCCGCAGCTCGAAGATGAAACCGCGGAGCTCCTGCAGCGTCTTGTTGACCATCTTCCGCAGCGCCGCGAGCTCCTCGCGCGAGCGGTCACGGTCGACCTCGTAGAGGCGCTCGCTGATCTCGGACTGGAGCACCACGTTGGCCATCGCCTGCGCCGGGCCGTCGTGCACTTGCCGCGCGATGCGCCGCCGCTCTTCCTCCTGCGTGTCGACGACCGCCTGCAATAGGCGCGTGTCATCCACCGGAGCCGCCTGCGCCGCACCGCCGTCGGCCGGCGCCTCGGCCTGCGTGCTCTGCTCCTGGAGCTGGCGCTGCGCCTGCTCGATCAGCGTGCGCACGCGGTCCAGGAGGTTCCGCTTCGCCTGGAGCTGGCCGAGTTGGCCCTCCATCGTCATGCGCCGCGCGAGGGCGCCGCTGTGCTCGTCAGCCGCAGCGAAGACGTCCTCCGGCGCGACCTTGCTCGGATCCGTGCGGGCCTCGTCGATGCGGGCGCGCGCCTGGTCCTCGCGGGCGCGGAGGCGGTCCACTTCGGTCTTGGTCGAGCCGACCAGGAGGTCGATCTCGCGGATCTCCGCGGCGAGGCGCTGCTGCTCGCCGGTGAAGCCCTGGATGAGCTCCTGCGTGGCGGTCACCGCTCAGAACGGCTCATCGGCCGCGCTCCATTCCGCGTGTGCCGTCTGCCACGACCTCCGGTCCCTTGATCCACCCCTGCCGCATGGCGTAGACGACCGCCTGAGTACGGTCGTTGACCGACAGCTTGCGAAGGATGCTCGACATGTGATTCTTCACCGTCTGCTCGGAGATCGCCAGACTGTACGCGACCTCCTTGTTGGTCTTTCCCTGGGAGATGTGGTCCAGGATCTGGACCTCGCGCGGCGACAGCGGAGCGAACACGCGGCTCGCGCCGGGACCGTACACGGAGAGGTCGCGGAACTCCGCCAGCACCCGGGTCGCCACGTTGGGCCGGCTGTAGATCGTCTCGTTAATGAGGAAGGCCCCGCCATTGACCCGGCGGATCGTGTCCAGGAGCTCCTTCGGGTCGGTGCCCTTCGGGAGGTAGGCAGCGGCGCCGCCGCGGATAGCGTCGAACAGGTCCTGTTCGTCGTCGCGCGCGGCGAGGATGACGACGGCAACGTGCGGGTCGTCGCGGCGGATCCGCTGCGCGGCCTTGTCCCCGGAGAGGCGCGGGAGGTCGATCTCGGCGACGACGACGTCCGGATCGAGCTCGGCGGTGCGCGTCACCAGATCCTCACCGTCGTCGACCGTGGCCACGATCTCGATGTCGGCCTCGTGCCCGAGGACCTGTTTGAGGCCGATGAGCGTGAACTCGCTCGTGTCCGCGAGCAGGACGCGGATCTTGCCGGCCGGCTCGCGGTCTTTCAAGCGTCTTCTCTCCGCGACGGGATGCGCACGCTGATCGTCGTGCCCTGCCCGGGCGTGGAACGGAGATCGAACTGACCCCCGATGAGCTCCGCCCGCTCCCGCATCGACACGAGACCGACGGAGCGCGGCTGCCGCGCCGCGCGGACGATGTCGAAGCCCGCGCCGTCATCGCTGCAGCGCAGGATCCAGTCCCCGCCGTCGCGCTGCCATTCGATATGCACCGTCGTCGCGTTCGCGTGGCGGTGCGTGTTCTGGAGCGCCTCCTGCATCACGCGGTACACCGCCAGCTCCTGTTGCGGGTCGAGACCGGTCTCGCGATCTTCGAGCGCCAGCACGGCGCGAAGACCGTAGCGAGACTCGTACTCATTCGCGTAGGTGCGGATCGCACCGGCGAGCCCGAGCTCCGAGAGGACTGGCGGGCGGAGGTCATAGATCATGGCGCGCACACCGTCGAGCGAGGTGCGGAACTGCGCGCTCATCGCGGAGATCTCCGCGCGCAGGGCCTGGCGGACCTCGTTGGGCACGCGCTCGGCGATCCGATCGAGGTACTCGAGCTCGAAGATAGCGTTGGCAAGGGCCTGAGCGGGGCCGTCGTGCACGTCGCGCATCAGACGCTCGCGCTCGGCCTCCAGGCTCTCGAGGACGCGCTTCGCGATCTCAAGGCGCTCGTCCTGCCCGCGCCGCTCCGGAGCGATGCCCGATCCGACCAGGTACGCGGCGCCCGACTCGATGGCGTCCGCGACCAGCTGCAGCTGGCGGAGGCGGCGGAAAGCGCGCCGGGTGGTCTCGTCGTCTGTGTCGCTGCGCTTCTGGTATGCGCGCCGGAAGCGCTCGACCTGAGTGCGTGCGCGGCGCACGTCTTTGCGGAGCCCGTCCACGATCATCTCGAAGAGCGCGTCGAGGTCACCCTCGCTGCGCCGCTCCGTGAGCCGCAGAGGGATGGGTTCGTTCTTGGGTGCGCTCCGCTCTTTCGTGAGCGGCAGTCTAGTGCGGCATCGCCTTT
>CAZTAI010000184.1:0-3605 GCA_964611555.1 uncultured Chloroflexota bacterium
GTCATCGACGACGTCATCCACGAGCAGGACCTGCCGCAGCTCGTGCCGCACCTGGGTGGGCTGGAGCCGCGCAAGGTGCTGCTCAGCCCGTCGATCTTCGTGGTGCACCGCCGCAACGCGCAGCGCACCAACAAGACCTTCGACACGAAGATCCTCGAGCCGGTCGCCGCGCGCATGCATGGCGAGCTCGTCGCCAAGTGCCCGCCCGCCGCGGGCTGGCTGGTGCTCGACACCAGCACCATGTCGGTCGAGGACACGGTCGACCGCATCCTCACGCACTTCTCCGCGACGGCCGCGCGCGCCTAGCCGCGTCCTCCCGCGATCTTCGCGGCCTCGGGGCGGCCCTTCAGCGTGAGCATCGCGATGACGCCGAGGAACGGACCGGGAGCGAGGGCGGCGAACGCCGCCCACCAGCCGAACGCATCGCGGAGGACCGGCACCAGCCAGATCGTCGCGACGGAGAGCGTGAACCCCGCGGCCAGCTGGAACGTGAGCGTCGTCCCGACGTAGGCCTGGTCGGCGACCTCGGTGATCATCGTCGAGAACTGGGCGGAGTCCGCGACGACGGCGATGCCCCACACCAGGCCGATGGCCAGCACTATCCACGGCTCGGCGCCGTAGGCGAGCCCGATCACGAGCGCGCACGTCCCGGAGACGGCCATTGCGAGCGCGGTCGTGCGCGTGCGGCCCCAGCGGTCGCCCATGATCCCGCCCGCATAGCAGCCGACAGCGCCCACGGCGATCGCGGCGAACGCGCCGAGGGCGCCGCTCGTTCCGGGTGCGCTCACGCTCGAACGACTCACGCTCTCCCCAAAGAAGACCGCGAACCATGACCACATGGCATAGAGCTCCCACATGTGCCCGAAGTAGCCGAGGTTCACCAGGCGCACCGCTGGATCACGCAACGCGCGAACGATGTAGCGCGGCTCGAACTTGGCAGGAGGGAACCGATGCGGGCCATCGGCCACGAACGCGATAGCCACGAGACCGCCGAGCACGGTCATGACGGAGGTCGCGAGGACGACGGGCTGCCAGGTCAAGAGGCCCACCCCGTTCACGAGATGCGGCATCGCGGAGCCGACGGTGAGGGCGCCGATCATCACACCCAGGGCCATCCCGCGGCCGGTGCGGAAGTGCGTGGCCATGACCTTCATCGCCGGCGGGTAGACGCCCGCGATGAAGAAGCCGGTCAGCGCGCGCGCCCCGAGCGCGGCGGTGAGGTCGCCCGCGAATATGACGAGCGCGTTCGCCGCCGCGGCGCCGAGCGACGAGAAGAAGAAGACGCGGCGGGCGGGGACGATGTCGGACAGGTTGGTGACCGACGAGACGAGCGCGCCGACCACGAATCCGATCTGCACGGCGATGGTGAGCAGGGACGACTCGACGCTCGAAAGGTCGAAGCGCGCGCGCAGCGCGGGCAGCACCGCGGAGGCCGAGAACCACGTGCTCATCGAGAGCACCATCGCCAGCGCCAATAGCGCCAGCGCGCGCCACTTCGACGGGTCGGATGCGCTGTTCACCGCCGTATCATCGCCGCGTGAAGACCCGCCTCCTAAGAGCGGACGAGCGGGGCGCGGTCGAGGAAGCGGCGGCGGCCCTCGAGCGCGGCGAGGTCGTGGCCTTCCCGACGGACACGGTCTATGGACTGGCCGCCGGCCACGGCAACATCGAGGCGCTCTTCGTGGCGAAGGGACGGTCCAAGGACAAGCGCATACCCATCCTTCTCTCGGATGCTTCGAACCTAGAGGCCAGCGCCGTGGTCACCCCCGCGGCGCGCGTGCTGGCCGAGAAGTTCTGGCCCGGCCCCCTCACGATCGTGCTCTCTGCTCCCCGACGCGGGTCGCTTGCGTTCCGCGTGCCTGCGAACGATCTCGCCCGGCGGCTGATCGCGGCGAGCGGCGGCGGCCTGCCGGTGACCAGCGCGAACATCTCGGGCCAGCCCGACGCGACGACCGCGGAAGAGGTGCTGGAGCAGCTGGACGGCCGGATCGCGCTGGTGCTCGACGGTGGCCGCACGCCGGGCGGAGTGCCCAGCACGATCGTCGACTGCACCGACGGTGTCCGCGTCATCCGGGAGGGCGCGATCCCCACGAGCGAGATCGACCGCGTCATCAGCCGCCCCACCTTCAAGGGCGCGGCTTGAGGATCGGACTCGCCGCCGACCACGCCGGCGCCGAGCTGCGCGACCTGCTGCGCGACCACATCCGCGCGCAGGGCCACGAGGTCGTGGACCACGGCGGCGAGAGCCGCGGCGATGACGACTACCCGCTGATCGTGACCCCGCTCGCGCGCGCCGTCGCGAATGGCGAGGTCGACCGCGCCATCTTCGTGTGCGGATCGGGCATCGGACCCGCGGTCGCCGCGAACAAGATCCCGGGTGTACGGGCGACGGCCGCTACGGAAGAGTGGTCGGCGCGCGATGCCGTGACGCACGTTGACGTGAACTTGCTCACGCTCGGGCAGCGCGTCATCGGAAGCGAGCTCGCGAAGAGCATCGTCGACGCATATCTCGGTGCGAAGCCCGAGGGTGGCCGCCACGCGCGCCGCCGCGAGCAGATCACGGCTCTCGAGGTAGACCAGGCGACCCATCGGAGGCCCGAGCGCGGCCTCGTCGAAGATCCGGCGAGCCGCTGACGCGGCGAGGAGAGGTGGGACGTGACCGAGCTGCGTGAGATAGAGCGCGCCGACCCCGAGCTCTACGCGGCGATGATCGGCGAGGAGCGCCGGCAGGTCGAGAAGATCGAGCTGATCGCCTCCGAGAACTACACCAGCGCCGCGGTCCTCGAGGCCGTGGGCAGCGTCCTCACCAACAAGTACGCCGAGGGCTATCCAGGCCGCCGCTATTACGGCGGCTGCGAGTGGGTCGACGTCGCGGAGTCGCTGGCTATCGAGCGCGCGAAGGCCCTCTTCGGCGCGGAGCACGCGAACGTGCAGCCGCACGCCGGCGCGCAGGCCAACATGGCCGCGTACGCGGCGATCCTGGAGCCGGGGGACACGGTGCTGGGCCTCGCGCTCGACCAGGGCGGTCACCTCACGCACGGGTCGCCCGTGAACTTCTCGGCGAAGCTCTACCGCTTCGTGCCGTACGGCGTGCGGCGGGACACCGAGTACATCGACTACGAAGAGCTCGAGCGCCTGGCCAACGAGCACAAGCCCAAGCTCATCGTCGCCGGCGCGACCGCGTATCCGCGCTTCTTCGACTTCCCGCGCATGCGCGCGATCGCCGACTCCGTCGGCGCGCTTCTCATGGTCGACATGGCGCACTTCGCCGGCCTCGTCGCCGGTGGCGAGCACCCCAGCCCGGTGCCGCACGCGCAGATCGTCACGACCACCACGCACAAGACGCTGCGCGGGCCGCGCGGCGGGATGATCCTCTGCACAGCGGATCTCGCCAAGCCCGTGGACAAGGCGGTGTTCCCGTACTCGCAGGGCGGTCCGCTCATGCACGTGATCGCCGGAAAGGCCGTGGCCCTCAAGGAGGCTGCGACGCCCGAGTTCCGCGCCTACGCGAAGCAGATCCGCGTCAACGCTTCCGCGCTCGCTGAGACCCTCGTGGGCACGGGCCTGCGCCTCGTCAGCGGCGGGACCGACAACCACCTGATGCT
>CAZTAI010000185.1:0-3585 GCA_964611555.1 uncultured Chloroflexota bacterium
CTCAGCGTCCACCCCGGCGAGATCCACGCGCTCCTCGGCGAGAACGGCGCGGGCAAGACCACGCTCATGAACATCCTCTACGGCCTCATCGCGCCGGACGAGGGCGAGGTCCTCATCGACGGTGAGGCCTGCGTCATCCACGATCCGGCCGACGCCATCGCGCGCGGCATCGGCATGGTCCACCAGCACTTCATGCTCGTGCCGGTCCTCACCGTCGCCGAGAACGTCGTGCTCGGCGCGGAGGTCATGCGCGGACCGGTGCTCCTCGATCTCGCCGAGGCGGGACGCCGGATCCGCGCCCTTGCCGGCCAGCTCGGATTCCAGATCGATCCCGAGGTCCGCGTCGAGCAGCTGAGCGTCGGGCAGCAGCAGCGCGTGGAGATCCTGAAAGCCCTCTACCGCCGCGCTCGGATCCTCGTCTTGGACGAGCCGACGGCGGTCCTCACGCCACAAGAGACCGACGAGATCTTCACCGTGCTGCGGCGCCTCCGGTCGGAAGGCGCGAGCGTCATCTTCATCAGCCACAAGCTCGACGAGGTCATGAAGATCGCGGACCGCATCACCGTCATCCGCCGCGGCAAGGTCGTCGGCGAGCGGCGGCCCGCAGAGACCTCCGAGCAGGATCTGGCCGACCTCATGGTCGGGCGCGAGGTCTCGCTGCGCGTAGACCGCGGGGTGTCGCACCCCGGCGACGTGGCCCTACGGGTGGAGGGGCTGCGCGTGAAGGACGACCGTGGGCAGGAGGTCGTGCGCGGGCTCGATCTCAGCATCCGGAAGGGTGAGATCGTCGGCGTGGCCGGTGTCGCGGGCAACGGGCAGGAGGAGCTCGTCGAAGCGATCACTGGGCTGCGGAAGCCGCTGGCCGGTCGGGTGTCCCTGGGCGGCCGCGACATCACCGGAAGGTCGCCGCGCCAGGTGCGCGAGGCCGGCGTTGGGTACGTGCCCGCGGACCGTCAGCGTTTCGGCCTCGTCCTCTCATTTCCGCTGGACGACAACTTCAGCCTGACGCACTACTACCTTCCGCCATTCGCCACCGGCGTGGTGCGCGACGAGGCGGCGATCCGCCGGAACGCCGTCAAGCTCATCGCCGAGTACGACGTCCGCACACCGGGCCCGGCCGTGCGGGCGCAGACCCTGTCCGGAGGCAATCAGCAGAAGATCGTCGTGGGCCGCGAGTTCGGCGATGACTTCCTGCTCATCCTGGATCAGCCCACCCGCGGCCTGGATATCGGCAGCACCGAGTTCATCCACAAGCGGACGATCCAGCAGCGCGACGGCGGGACGGCGGTCCTGCTCGTCAGCGCGGACTTGGACGAGATCCTCGAGCTCTCGGACCGCATCGTCGTGATCCACCGCGGCCGCATCGTGGGCGAGTTCGACGCCGCCACGGCCGAGCGGGACCGCATCGGCCTGCTGATGGCCCGCGGCGCCGAGGCGGCTTGATAGCGCGCCTGCGGCAGGGCACCGCTGCCGCGTGGCGCGTCGCGATGCTCCCGGTGCTCTCGACGGCGCTGGCGCTCGCGATCGCGGCCGTGATCATCATCGGGTCGAGCACGTTCACCGGCGCCGGGTTCTTCCCGCTTCTACCGCTCTTCGCCTACGGGAACCTCTTCGCCGGTGCGTTCGGCAGCGGCACCGCCCTCGGCAACACGCTCGTCGCGTCCGCGCCGCTGATGCTCGGAGGACTCGCGATCGGCCTCGGCTTCAAGGCCGGCCTCTTCAACATCGGCGTTGCCGGGCAGTTCCTCGTCGGCGCTTTTACGGCGGCGGTGGTCGGATCCGCGCTTGCGGACGCGCCCACGGCCATCGGCGCGACCACGGCGCTGCTGGCGGGCGGTGCCGCGGGTGCCGCGCTTGGATTCATCCCGGGCTACCTGAAGGCGCGCACCGGGGCGCATGAGGTCGTGACGACCATCATGCTGAACAACGCGACGGGCCTGCTCCTCGCGTGGGCCGTCAACGACCTGGTCGCGGCGTCCCAGTTCACGTTCCCGCGCACCGGCGAGATCGGCAACTCCGCGCTGCCCGTGCTGCTCGGCCGGAACCTCCACATCGGCGTGCCGCTGGCGCTGCTCGTTGTGTTCGGTGTGCGCTGGCTGCTCGAGCGGACGACGCTCGGGTTCGAGATCCGCACCGTCGGGGCGAACCCGAACGCCGCGCGCTACGCCGGGATCTCGCCGCTGGTGATCGTGCCGCTGACGATGGCGCTCTCCGGCCTGCTCGGAGGGCTCGCCGGTGCGGTGCAGCTGCTCGGGGTGATCGGCTTCTACGCCTCCGGGATCAGTGCGTCGGTCGGGTTCGACTCGATCGCGGTGGCGCTGCTGGGGCGGTCGAATCCGATCGGGATCCTCTTCGCCGCCATCCTGTTCGGCGCGTTCAGGGCGGGCGCTCCGCTGATGCAGATCACGACGCGGGTGCCCGTCGAGATCATCGACATCATCCAGGCGCTGATCATCCTGTTCCTCGCGGCGGAGCTGATCGTGCGCAGGGTCTTCCGCCTCCGGATGGCAGCTCCCGAGATCGAGGGCGCCGCGACCGTCACGCGGTCGTGGGGCGGTGAGCCGGTGGCCCGCTAGTGGATCTGCTGACCATCCCGCGCTTGCTGCTGGACTTCGCCGGGTACCTGCTCTTGGTCATGCCCGATCTCTTGCCGATCATCCTCGGGCTCGCGACCCCGCTCGCCCTCGGCGCCCTCTGCGGCGTGCTGAACGAGCGCTCCGGCGTCGTGAACATCGGGATCGAGGGGATCATGCTCGCCGCGGCGTTCACGGGATACCTCACCGGCTTCGCCACCCACGAGACCATCGGCAGTGGTCCCGCGCTCGTGCTCGGCGTGATCGTGGCGGTCGCGACGGGCGCGCTGCTCGGTCTCCTCCACGCCTGGCTGTGCGTGACCGTGCGCGCCGACCAGATCATCGCCGGGACGATCGTCAACATCGGAGCGCTCGGGATCACCGCTTACTTCAACCGGTTGATCATCACGCCGTCGGGCCGGGGCGGCGCCGGCGTCATGGGTCCGCTCGACCTCCCGGATCAGGTCGTGGCAGCTCCGCTCATCGGTCCCGTCATCCGGATGTTCTTCGAGCAGACGCCGATCGTCATGAGCGTCGCCTTCCTCGTGATCGGGCTTCAGATCCTGCTCTTCCGCTCGCGCTGGGGGCTGCGCACGCGCGCCGTCGGCGAGCATCCGAAGGCTGCGGACACCGTGGGCATCGACGTCTTCCGGCAGCGCTACATGAACGTGATCGCCGGCTGCGCGCTCGCCGGCCTCGCGGGCGCTTACCTGACGCTCGAGTCGACCGGGTCGTTCCAGAACGGCATGACCGGGGGCCGCGGCTTCATCGCCCTCGCGGCCATGATCTTCGGCCGCTGGACGCCCATCGGCGCGTTCGGCGGCGCGCTCCTGTTCGGGACCTTCACCGCCTTCGGGGTGATCGTGCAGGTCAGGCCGGCCGTGGGCGAGCTGGGGGCGGTGCTGGGCGCGGTCCCGTCGTTCTGGTACGCGGCGCTGCCCTACCTCGTGACCGTCGTCATCCTCGCCGGCGTGGTCGGCCGGGCGATCCCGCCGGCCGCGGACGGCATCCC
>CAZTAI010000186.1:0-3567 GCA_964611555.1 uncultured Chloroflexota bacterium
CGGGACCCTCGACCACCTCGACGCGAAGCACGGCGGCATCGAGTCGTATCTCCTCGAGAACGGCCTCGATCCCGCGGCGATCGGCCGGATCCGGCAGGACCTGGTCGCCTAGCTACGCGCGATACAGCCCGCGGGGACGGGCAAGGTCCGCGACCGCCGACAGCGTCGCGAATAGGGCCGCCAGGACGATCCCGCTGAAGATGAGCATGGCCGCGTCCTGGATCAGCACCGCCTCGAGCGCCAGCTGGCCGATCCCGCGCCAGATGAAGAGCATCTCGATGATCGGCAGGCTCGCGACCGATACTCGCAGCCCACTGCCGAGCGCCTCGAACATGACGGGGCGGACGTGGGGCAGCGCGTGCACGGCAACGATCCAGGGCGTGCTCAGGCCCTTCGCGGTCGCGGTGGTGATGAAGTCGGAGTCGAGCACGTCCTGCATGCGCGTCGCCACCAGCTGCGCGGTGTAGGCGATGGCCGGCAGCGAGATCGCAAGGAGGGGCAGGATGAGGTGCGCGTCGTAGCCGAACCCGAACACCGGGATCCCTGCGATCGTGCCCGACATGGGGCTGAGGACGATCACCGCGATCTGCAGGAAGTAGGCGACGAAGAACGCCGGTACGGCCGCCAGGAGAGTGGTCGCCGCGACGATCCCGCCGCTGGCGACCGCGCGCCGCCGCGCCAGAGCGGCGGCGAGGCCGAGGAGGGTCCCGATGACCAGGGCAAGGACCGCGGCGCCAACGATGAGCGCGAGGCTGCGAAGCGCCGCATCGGTCAGAAGCTCCAGGAACGCCAGGTGGTAGTGATCCGTCAACGGTTTGCAGAAACCGGCCGGGAAGAGGTCGGTGCCGGTGAAGACCACACCGGTCCGCTCGCAGTTAAGGCCGGGACGAACGACCCCGACGGGCTGGTACCGGGCCATCGCCGCAGGCACAGCGACGGCCAGCACGGCGGCGACCACGGAGACGACGAGAGGAATGCGCAGCAAAGCCGCGACGACGCGACTCATCGCGGCAGCTCCGGTGCACCGAGCGCGAGTCGGCCCGCCAGATAGCCGACCAGGGCAGCGGCATCCGCACGCAGATCCCCATCGCCGCCTGTCCCTGTCACCACCACGGTCTTCGTCGTGAGGAATGGTGTGACGCTCTCGATCTCAGCCATCCGCGCAGTCCCCCGCGTGGTCTCGAAACGTGCCTGCGCCTTTTCGGCGTAGAGGTCGAACGCGGGAACGTACTCGCCGTACGGAGTGGTGATCCGCAGAGCGCTCCCCTCGAGCTTGTCGAGCACGACGACGAGCTCGATGCGCCGGTCGCCCAGGGCCTGGCCAAGGTGCTTCGCATTCTCCCGTGGGTCGACCGAGAGGTCGAAGTCGACGAACACAAGCGGCACGCGACGCGAGCCAAGCGCTCTAGCCAGCGCCGCGAGGACGTCTCGTGTTGGGTACTGTGCATCGGGCCGCCGCGGTGCCCAGACGACGACAGTTCCACGATCCAGATCTGCGGACACCTCGCCGACCACGCTCCGGATCGTTGTGGTCTGCTTTGCGAGAGGCACATCGACCCTGGCGGTCACTCCCAAGTCCCTGGAGAGCGAGAGGGGCTTGTCCGAGGGGCCACGCCGGTCGTAGTCGTAGTAGCGGGAGACGTCGAGGCCAAGGGGATCGAGAAGCTGCTTTGCCGCGACTTCGCTGATCACGATCACCGGGACGCCACCGGTGTCGGTGCGCGCCTCGGACCGTTCCAGGCGCAGATATGGGTTCGCGCCACCGCGGATCGCTTTGCCGATCCACGCTGTTGGACTCGAGGAAGCGACGCCACCCTGAACGCCGTACGTGACGCCCGTGTCGACGTCCGTGTATAGCCAGAGCGCCGGGTCCACGAGGATCACTGCCGCGGCGCCGCGCTCGACCGCACCCGCGATCATCCGGTCGTTCGCAGGCCCGCGCGCGATGCCATCGCCGATCCGTCCGGGCGGAAAGACTTCGATGCCGAAGAATCGGACCATCAGCACGACCTTCCCGCGGACGTCGATGTTCGCGTAGTCATCTTCGTACGCAAGATCGCGGAAAGTCTTCGCCACGTCCGGCTGTGGGAAGGTAAGAGACTGCCTGATGGGCGTGTACTCCGAGGGAGCTATCCCCCGGCCGGCGAAGACGAGCGGGGCTTCGACAACGCCCCCTCCCGTCGCGCTCGTCACGAACGCTCTGACGTTCCGCTCCCGGTCGGGGACGTCCGTTGGACGTCGCGGCCACGATGACTCCGAGAGATCCACAGCGCCGACGCGGATCGAAGCCGGAGCGCTCTGCGACACGTTGGTGACCTCTCGACCGACGGAGTACGTCTCCCCAATCGGGGCGATGGCTGCGTCCGCGAAGGCGGACGCTAGGTCTGGCGTCGTGCTGACCTGGGACCGCGACGAGGCGGCCCACTCTCGCGCTTCCGCATACCGCTCCGGGAGCAGACCCGACACAACGAACAAGGTCAGGACCGCGATCGCTATCGCCAGTGTGCCCTTGCCCCGAATGTCCGTAATGACGTCCCGTCGCGCGTACCTTCTGGCGAGACCGAAGCCGATCAGCGCGATCGCGACCGCCGTCAGCGCGAATGCGATGCCCGGCAGCAGGATCAACCAGCGCGTGACCCAGAGGGCTTCGATCGTTCGTGAGCCCGCGAGCAGGCCGCCCCACTCCGGCAGGTCCTGCAGCGAAGCGCCATACAGCCGGTCCATCTGGTAGCGCCCGACCGATTCGCCGATATCGATCCAGCGGGTCGGTCCGACCAGGACGCCGATCACGCCAAGCTCGGCCACCAGCACGAGCGCAGCGATCACCTGCTGCGTGAAGTTGATGGCGATCACCGGGACCAGGTGCGGGAGCTGGTGTCGCCAGAGGAGCCGCCACCGCCCGACGCCGATAGCGCGTGCCCCCTCTGTGAACGGAGCACGCGCCACGCGGTCGAGCTCCGCGCGGATCACGCGGTATGGCCCGGCCCAGCCGATCAGAAGCAGCGCGCCGATGAAGACCAGGACCGTGGTGTCGCTCTTGACGAAGACCTTCACCAGCACGAGGGCCAGGACCGTTGCGGGGATCGCCGAGACGAGCTGTGCGAGCGACTCGGTGAGGACGCGCGCTGGACGCCACCAGCCGCCGAGTGCCGCGACCAAGACCCCCGCCAGGACGCGGGCGAACCCCGCCAGCACGACGATCGCGAGCGTCGTCCCCGCGCCGGCGAGCACCAGGCTGAAGAGATCCCGGCCCAGCACGTCCGAGCCCAGCGGGAACACGACACCAGGATCGAAGGGCCGCGGATCGGTGCCGTGCTCGACCACGAAGTAGATGTCCTCGTTCGGCGCGAGGCGCTCGCCGAAGAGCGCGACCGCGAGCAGCGCGAAGCCCAGGCCGATGGCCAGCAGTAGCGTCGGGTCGAGCTTCGACGCTCTCATCGCGTACACCTATAGCGCCTCGGCTACCCGCGGGTTCGCGTTACGCCGGTAGCAGCCGCACTTTCACCGGAACGCGGCCCTTTTCGACGTACCAGTCCTGCACGTACTCCGCGCCGTACTTCTCGCGCC